>DNOQ01000010.1 GCA_003501665.1 Bacteroidales bacterium
ATCAGCTCCTTTTGCGATTGCTGATTTAATAATATCCAGATCACAATTACCTATGCCCAGTTGAAGAAGATCCTGAGGCGGAGATTGATTGATATCTATCCCTAAATCTTTGAGTTGTTTAAGATCAATATACTGTGCTGAGATTTGAAGTGATGCAAGAATTGTCAGAACAAGGATTATTAACTTTTTCATTTTGCAAAATCATTAATTGTTAATTAAATTATGTTAGTTGTTTCAGGTTCCGGGTTTCAGGTTCCAGGTTCAAGTTCCGGTTGTTTCGTCTCCGATCTTCCGTCTTCCGTTCCCGCTTCGCGGGATTTCGTCACCCGATTCTCGGTATTTGGCTTCGCCGAGCTCTCCGCCTTTCGGCGGATCGGTTCGTCGCTTTTCCGCTGATGCGGAACTTCGTCGTTTCACTCCTCGCGTTCCTCAGCTTCCGACTTCGGTCTTCGGACTCAGATTATTTCTTCACGAGTTCGACCCTCCTGTTCTTAGCCCTTCCTTCTTCTGTACCATTGTCGGCAACAGGCTTATCCTGTCCAAATCCTGCAGGACTAAGGCGGTCAGCAGAAACTCCCTGCGCAACAATTGCAGAAACAACCGACTTTGCCCTTGCTTCAGAGAGGTTTTTATTCGATGCAGGGGTACCAACATTGTCTGTATGACCTTCAACGCCAATCTTAAGATCCGGATTTGCCTTCATCATCTGGACGATCTGTTCGATAATTGGTTTGGATTCATCCCTTATGATTGATTTGCCGGTGTCAAAGTTGATGTAAAGAGCTATGTGACCGTCACGGTTAAGCGCCTCAAACATAGAGCTTGCAGTGACATCCTGTTTCATAAGTTCTTTTAACACTACAATGAGATAGTAATCATCACCTCCAAGTGTTACCACTTCTACCCAAAGTTCATCAGTACCCTTAACGGCTTTGCCGACAACCATATTTAAACCATTATTCTCAGCACATTCAGCAGTCTGTGGCCATCCTTCGTAAATAACTGTACCTCCCATACTCTTTATGGCATTCGAATAATTACGCATTATCTGGATTACGCTTGACTTCTGTGCATCTTCCTTTAAATAATAGGTTCTTTTAAATTTCTTTCCTTCAACAGTTGTACAATTCTTACCGTTAAAGAACTTGTATCCGTCAAATTCAATATCTTCCCCGTCATAGATCGCATAGTTGGGCATCCCGGAGAACCAGGGAGTGTCTTTAATTTCGGATTCCTGGGCATGAACCTGTACTCCGGCCGGAACTAAAAGCAAAACGAAAATAAACATCCATAATAGATTTTTCATGATTTCCTCCTTTTCTGATATAAGCTAATTAAGATCCACACAAAGCAGGTAAAATGCTTTGTTTAATGTAAATATAGAATTTTTTCAATAAAAAACAAATTTTCCCCCTTCTTTCTTCACAAACAAGCAGGAATATTGCTTCAATCATGAAAATAATATAGTTAATCCGCTTGTTAATAAACATTTTATGTATATATTTAGTGATATAAAATCCTAATTCTATGGCCAAATATATTTTAATCCTGATTTTTGCATTTTTCACAGGTAAAAATGTCAACACAAGTTTATCCCCTTCATCACCAGAATTCCCTTTTCTGAGAGCGGGCAACGAGTGGCGCTTCAGAATGAATACTTCTCAAATGCCCACCCCTATGGAGGTTATTTACAAAATATTGTCGATCAGAGACGACGGCTATATCGAAGTCGAAAACAGCTTTCCCGGAATTGGGACCGAAAAGATCTATTGGTATGCCGATAAAACCGAGTTCTCCGAAATAGCCTCTCCTGAAGACAACTATAAGCTGACACTTGTAAAAGTGAATCCGGTATTAAACGACACCTGGAGCTCAACTATTGAGGAGGAGGGGAAAACCATGGTCTATAAGCGTACGGTGGTATCATTGAATGAATCAATTCAGTTACCGGATAAATCGTTCGTTAAAGACTGTGTAAAGGTCCATGAAACAATGAGCGCTTACCCTCAGTATTACAAAGATATCTGGGTCAGCAGGAGTTTCGGGATGGTTTTTATAAAAGGAAAGGGTTATATTGAAGAAGATGACGAACCTCCACAATATTTCGATCTTGAATATATTCTGATTTCCAAATCATTTTGATTATGACTTAGAAATTAATTGCTGATTCCCGGGAAGTTAGGAATAATGGACGTGACACCCTGCTTAACAGATGGTCCACCCTGAATGGCCCAACGTTCAATCACTTCGGCTTTTACCAGTCCTCCCAGACCGGCTTCCAAGCTGCCGGTTACAGCTACATCTTTAACAACATCTCCCTGCCCTATTGTTATTTGAGCTCCAACAGAGGCACCGACGGATAGAGTGCCAGATCCTATTTGCCCGCGTACGCCTACACCTCCCCAGAATGTTGTTTCATGGGTATTAAAGTCGTGGTTTACCGAAGCCAGGAGACCTTGGCCACCTGATATTTTTACATGATTACAGCTTAACTCAAAATAGAGAACTCCATAGCCTGCACTGATTCCTTTCTCCCCGAGCGGGCAGGGCTTTTTGTCCTTCTTTGGTATTTCAGGATCTTTAATTTCTGATGTCACACCGGGAGGCTGAGGTTCTACACATTTCAACTGGTTATACTGCTGTGCCACATCGGGTAATCCTATTCCCAGTCCGGCAACATTATGTGCGTGGTTTAACAGGACTAACTCACGGTAGGTATTCATCAGTTCATTCAGGCTTGGAGCATATACTTTTTCAAGAATGGGATTAGTAAATGCATAAAAATCATAAGCTGCTTCCTTAAAAGCATCAGAAACTTTTTTGTAAAATTTATAAGTAGCTGAATAATTAATATCCAATTCACTTTTTGTAAGCAGGCATATGTGATATTCCACCTCTTCCAATTCAGCTTCCACAACTCTCATCTGCGCTCTCACAGCGTTTACACAAGGGTAATTATCTCCACAGGCTGCCTCCGCTTCAATAAGCTCCATCATCTGCCTGGTTAACCTCATGTGTTTATCCTGTAATTGAATCAGGCCCGGAACATCCTTTAGAATTATGTCAGAAGAATTTCCGGCTGCTTCAGCTCCCTTTTTAAGCGCCTGGCCATAATTGCTGTATTCTCCGAAAAGCAGTACTGCAACCTCCTGAAACATGAATATTTCCTTTGAGAAGTCCCTGCTGAAAACAATCGAATTGTCGGGATCCTGCTGTGCTCTGATGTTCTGTTGTGAAACAGTCCTCAGGAGGGAATAATATCTTTCATATAGTGTCCGGATCCCTGGGGATAGTTTTTCATAGTATTCTGTCAGGTGGGGTCCGGCTTTCTCCATTGTAGCTTTATTCTCAGATGCCGGTAAATCAGGAACGCTGAAATCTTCCGTTTGCCCTTTTTCAGAAGAAAGAGGCTTATCCTGTTCCTGCGACTGGCTTTCAGTCTGAGCTTCTTTAGCTTTCTGATATGCCATTATTCCTACTGCTGAATTGCTTTCGGCAAGAGCTTTCCTTAAATATTTCAGGGCAAGCGCATGGTTCCCTTTGCATCCGTACA
>DNOQ01000565.1 GCA_003501665.1 Bacteroidales bacterium
ATCTTGGAATGAAACCGATAATAGTATCATAAACCCTCTGCCTTGTCTCCTCCGGTGTCGGATTAAGTTCAGAGCTTTTAAAGTTGCCATTTTCAACATCTATCCTTTCAAAAACCATAAGGTAAAGATTGAAGATTATCATCAGAGCAAGCTGATACCGGGGACTGTGATGCGGCAGTATTTTTTCAAGCATTTTAAAAGTTTTATTCCGGTACTCATCAGCCAGGTTATAATAATCACGTACCATCTTTCTGAAATTATCGCTTACACCATGTCCGTAAGCTATTTCTTTCAGATCGAACCGGGTTAATCTGTGTTTCTCAAGCATATCGTCGGCAAAATAATTCAGGTTGTTAAGCTGATCCTTCTGGAAATCACGAATGATATGAACCAGGTAACTGAACATTGCACAGGGTGTTGCAACTTCTCTGGTATCATAGGAAGGGGGGACATATCTGCCATTCTTTTGTGACAGACCATTAAGATGGACAAAAACTGATGCCGGAGCAACAGAAGCTCCTTCAGAATATTTAATAAAAATATCAAGTGTTGGAAATCCGTTATTATTGATATCATACATCATTGACCTGGCGAAAGTTTCAAGAGGCCAGAGCGGAAGCCTGAATTTTTCTATTGTATCAATAATTTCATTCCGGTTGGGATTACACTCCTCTGCATGTATTATCATACTGAGCCATTCATTGACCTTTGAAATGAATAATTCCTTTTCCGCTTCAGCTATCGACTTATGAGAAGCTTTATAATCATCAATCAAATCATCGATCTTACGCATGAATTTATAAAAGATCTCCGCGGCACAATATCTGTCATGAGTCCAGAATCGTGCTGCAATAAGAATATTCGGATGATCATTTATTTTATTGAATTCAATCGAATTATAAATCCTGAGGAAATCTTCTTTATGTGAGCTCATTAATTGATTTACTATTAATTACTAAATCATTTCTCCGCTAATATTCTTTCCGAAACAAGCTTTGACGAGACAAGAACATTAGGTATCCCGTTTCCCGGATGTGTACTTCCTCCCACAAAATAGAGATTATGGTAACGATCGTGGCGATTATGAGGCCGGAAATATCCCATCTGAAGTATATTGTGTCCCAGACTCCCGAAAACCGATCCCCTGGCAACATTACACCCGGTTTCCCAGCTTTCAGGAGTATAAGCCAGTTCAAATTTTATATGCTTGTCGATATCATCAAGGCCGAATTTTTTAAGTCTTTCAATTACTCTGTCGTGAGCAATCTTCTTTAATACCGCCCAATCCTGCTGTTTGTTTTTATCAATATGCCCTGCCGCAATAATAAAAGAAAGTGTATCGTGTCCGTGTGGTGCAGCCTCCGGATCCGACCTGACCGGTGCATGAGCATAAAAACCAGGATATTCCCCCATCGATTTTTCCCTGAAAATCCTGTCGAGACCTTCTTTAAAACCATCCGACAGGAATACATTGTGATGTTCAAACTGAGGATATTCCTTATCCAGTCCCCAATGAAGGCAGATTGCAGAACATGAATATTTCATCTTATTGATATGACCTGCCTTCCTCCTGTCGGGTAAAAGCTTATTGTAAACATACGGCAGATCGGCATTGGCGACTACTATTGCAGCAGAATGATAAGTATCATCGCCAAGGATTATGCCGTTTGCTTTTTTATCAGTTATATCAATTTTCGTAACCGGAGAGTTATAATGAAACCTTACTCCCAAAGATTCGGCTCTCTTAACCAGCTTTTGAACAATGCCAAACATCCCTCCTTTTACGAAATATGATCCTTCAGTAAGCTCGGTGGCCGGGACCATGGAAAACAGAGCCGGGGAATCGAAGGGGCTCTGACCGACATAAATATTTTGAAATGTATATGCCATCAGCAAATGAGGATGACGGAAAAATTTTTTTGCATAGTTCCAGTTCGATATAAAGACCTTCAGCTTTATAAGAAGTCCTGTGTTTTTAAAATTTACCAGCTGAAAAAGATTATAAAAGTTACGGCCTATGAGCTTTTTCATGCTCAGTTTGAAAAGTTGATATCCTTCATTAACATATTTTTCAGCCATTTCTGAACTTCCCGGCTCTATCTTTTCAAGCTGGTCTTTCATCCTTCCCCTGTCGGTTGTAAAGGTTAATGAGCTTCCGTCATCAAAATTAATTTTGTATAGATCCTTCAGCGGGAATATATCTGAACCCTCCTTAAGACTGATTCCAAGAGATCCGAATACTTCACGGTAGATTCCAGGCATCAGAAGCATTGTTGCACCAAGGTCAAAACGGTGCCCTTCGTGAACTATCTGGCCACACCTGCCACCGGGAGCTGAATTCTTCTCAAAAATATCGACATTGTATCCTTCCCTTGCGAGATAAATTGCAGTGGTGATACCTCCAATACCCGATCCTATTATCACCACTTTCCTGTTATGGTTCATTCGATTAGTTTTAATCCATTTAATTCATAAATATAGTTAATCTACTGTATGCCTTTGTGTTACTTAGTGACAGCAATTGTGATCCTTTGTGGTAAAAAAAATTATAACCTCTTCAAAAAAATGATTTCAAAA
>DNOQ01000382.1:0-1847 GCA_003501665.1 Bacteroidales bacterium
TCCACCGAAGCCCGAAGAAGTATTGGCGATACAAGGGTCTCTTTAAAAAGGCGAAGCCCTCCTACGCTAAAGCTTCGGAGGGCGAAGGTGGGCCCAGCTGGGATCGAACCAGCGACCCCCTGATTATGAGTCAGGTGCTCTAACCGTCTGAGCTATGGGCCCCGAAACGGATTGCAATATTAATTATTTGTTGGAAATTATCCAAAAAAGAAAAAGTTATTCATTGTCCATATACGGATATCTGAAATCAGTGGCCGGAATTAATGTTTCCTTAATTGTCCGCGGACTGACCCAGCGGAGAAGATTCAGATGACTCCCCGCTTTATCATTTGTCCCTGAAGCCCTTGACCCTCCAAAAGGCTGTTGCCCTACCATAGCTCCTGTAGGTTTGTCGTTGATATAAAAATTACCCGCGGAATACCTCAATACTCTGCATGCCTTAATCATGGCATACTTATCTCGACAGAAAACAGATCCCGTCAAACCATATGGCGATGTCTCATCACATAACTTTAAGGTTTCATCGAATTTATCGTCATCATATATGAACATTGTTATAACAGGACCAAAGATCTCCTCCTCCATTAAAATATGATGGGGATCTTTCGTGATCAGTATCGTTGGTTCAATGAAATATCCTTTTGACTTATTCCCTCTTCCTCCGGCCATTATTTTAACATCCGGCGATTCCTTTGCCTTATCAATATATGACATGATCCTGTCGAATGCCGGTTCATCAATCACAGCATTCATAAAATTGTTGAGATCCGTAACATCGCCTGTTCTGATTTCAGAGATCATTCTGAGAATATGCTTTTTTGTTTCTTCCAGGATCGATTTCGGGATATATGCCCTGGATGCGGCAGAGCATTTCTGTCCCTGATATTCGAATGCTCCTCTGACAATGGCTGTCGCAAGAGCAGGAGGATCTGCTGAATTATGTGCGAAAATGAAATCCTTGCCTCCGGTTTCACCTACAATTTTTGGAAACGATCTGTAAAGACTGAGATTTTCTGTAACCTGTTTCCAGATAGAATTGAATGTTGCATTCGATCCTGTGAAATGAACTCCGGCCAGTTCTTTTTCAAGCAACTCCCTTTCCCGGCTTCCTTTCATATATGCCAGAACCGGTTCATTACCCGGTTCAGCGAAATTGAAAATTGCGTTATTCATAAATGTATTTTTAATTTAACAATTACCGGATACACATTGTTCTAAGGTTGCCGGTTAAAAAAATTTCTTTCCCCGGAAGATAAACATGACTTTTACTGTCTTACGGAAGCTTATTATTCGTCTTAAAGTCATGAACAAAATCATCTTTTAGTTGTTTATTCTGCAAATTAGCGATATGATTACAACAATTTTGGTCCTTACATTAAGTGGATTAATCTTCAGATACCTCAAACGTTTTTTCCGGAATCTGATTATCAAGTCTATTATTAAAAATTAATCGAAAATAAAATGAGAAAGAATATGGGAAATGTTGACAGGGTGATCAGAATACTGGTCGCTGTTGTCGTTTTAATACTTTATTTCACACATGTGATCACAGGTACTCTTGCAGTTATCCTCCTTATACTTGCAGGAATATTTGTTGTTACAAGCCTTATAGGATTCTGCCCGCTTTATGTGCCGTTCGGCTTTAATACATTGAAGAAAACACAGAAATAAAACTACGTATTAGAATGCGTATTTTCTTTAAAACGCAGTACCTTTCATAATGAAGGTACGGCTAATTAAAATCTTATTATTCTGTGCCTTTAACCTGATTTGTTTTTATTTGCCATCGCCCTTAAAGCCGGAATAAAAAAAGCACAAAATCCCAGGATTGTTATTGCTGATCCGGA
>DNOQ01000382.1:1862-4344 GCA_003501665.1 Bacteroidales bacterium
GAAGGGAGAAGGGTCAGGCTGCCGTAAATTGAAAATACTCTTCCCATAACTGCCGCTTCAACCGTTGTCTGAATGACAACCATGAATGATGCCGAATATACAGCCATTGTTATTCCTCCGATAAGAGTAAGACCGGCAAAGAACCAGAATCCTGTATCAGGCAATAATCCCGAAAACAGAAATGTAAGTCCGAGAACGAGAAATGTTGAATTGATGATCATTATCTCGCTGATCTTAATCTTTTTGATACCCAGTAAAGCACCGCCGGCNNGCAACCGGCATAATAAAGAAATGAGCCAGGACAATTATAATAAAGAGCCATAATAATCCCCGGTGATTGTAAATTTCACGTAATCCTTCTTTAAGCTCCCGAAATACGTGAGGTGAAGGTGCATCTTCTTTTTTCGGCGGATTTGGGATACGGACAAGAAGAAGTGAGATCACGGCAATTAAAGCGCCGGCCACATCGAACATGAGCACCCATGTCATGTTAAGGAAAGTTATCATCAGTGCAGCCAGCGCCGGTCCGGCAATAACGCTCACCGACTGTATTACCTGGTTGATCCCCGAGATCCGCATAAGCTCGGATTCCGGTGCAAGCAAAGGGATGGAGGCCTGCAGTGCCGGTACATGAAATGCACTGCCCACCGAACGCATCACAAGTAAAAGATATACATAGGGAATCTTCACATCACCTTTAATGAACATAAAGGCCATGAATAATGTACATACAGCTATAAAGACATCTGCCAGTATCATTGTTCTCCTGCGATCCCAGCGGTCGATAAAAACACCCGTAAAGGGACCGATCAACATCTGAGGCAGGAGAGAAGCGATTGTTGCATAGGCAAGCACTTCCGCCGACTTTGTCTCTATGCTTAGCCAGAAAACTACAGCATAGCCGACAATGTAACTGCTCAGCGTGGATATAAGCTGACCTGTCCATATAATTCCAAATACTCTTAACCAGCCCTGCATGTTGTTTTAGAATGGGACTGCTAAATAAATGATCTTTAGCGAATAATTATCAGAAATTTTACTTTTAAAAAAGTAGTGACAAGAAGGCCTGTAGTGCATATTTTTGATAAATGAGAAGTACCTATTCATATCTCAGTGAATCGACAGGATTCTGCGATGCTGCCTTCCATGACTGAAATGAGATAGTCAGCAAAGCTATGAGAACGGCAATAAATCCTGCCAGAATAAATATCCACCAGCTGAGGCTGGTCTGGTAAGCAAAATTACCCAGCCATTTTCTCATGGCAATCAGTGAGAAGGGAACAGATATTACAAATGAAAGTATAATCCATTTAACGAGATCCAGGTTCAGCATAAGGACCAGTTCACCAATTCCGGCTCCGTTGATCTTACGCAGGCCGATCTCTTTTGTCCGGCGCCGGGTCATCAGCAATGACAGGCCGAGGAGGCCCATTGAACAGATGAACAGTGCTGTCAGCGTAAAGGCTGACAAAAGTTTAACTTGTAACAACTCCGACCTGTATATATCACGATACATTGATCTGACATACTTATACTGAAAAGGATAACCGGGGAACAAATTTGTCCAGACATTTTCAATATCAATTAAAGCCTGTTTCTCAGATTCCGGCCTGAATGAAACCACGAAATTCAGCAGCCACAGCCGGTCGCGCCTGAACAGGACCAGTGGTTCAACTTTCTTCTTTATTCCCGAAAGATGAAAATCCTTAACAACGCCTATAATTCTTCCCGCCGGGATATCAATACTTTCATTGCCGCTCAGAAGGTGGAACTCCTTTCCCGTAATTCCGCCGGGATCGGTATAATTAAGCCTCTTCATGGCAGATTCATTGATAATATATTCTCCCGAACCTTCATTGTCCCTGTTATGATGCGAAAAGGTAATTCCTGCAAGAAATTCAAGATTGAATATATCTGTAAATGAATAATCGCAGGGGAAAATACCTATCAGATTACCGGCGTTGTCTGTTTCATTTCCGGTATAACCTTCCATGCTGAATCGGAACATGTCGTTTGCTTCCCCTCCGGGAGGTTCAAGCATAGCTGAAACAAACCGGACGGAATTATACTTCAGAAGTTCTTCCTTAAATATTTCAAACTTTTCCTGAATATCAGTGTGAACATTCTCAAAACAAATGATATTGTCATTTCCCGAACCCAGGCTCAGATCAGTTGCATATTCAGTCTGCCTGGCAATTACGATCACAGCTATGATAAGTGCGGTTGAAATGGCATATTGAAGGACAATGATTATTTTGCTCATTCCTTTTCTGCCCTGATATTTAATATTTCGGTTTTCAGGTGATGCTGTCAGATATGTAATCCCCTGTTTCAACAGGGGCATAATGCCAGGCAGTAAACTTAAAAGACAAAATAACAATATAACATTTATTATCAGCAGGATATTGCCGGTAAACAGTTCCAGTCCGGTATATCTCTGAATGATTATATCGGCTCCGGTCAGTATGAATAAACTTAAAAT
>DNOQ01000399.1:0-693 GCA_003501665.1 Bacteroidales bacterium
TAGAAATGATTATGAACATAGTTTTAGCTCCGTAGAGCCTGCCCCGCCAAAAGCGGGGAGCGGCCTGTGTTTAATCGGATAGCATTGATTATTTATATGTTTAAATCGTTCTAACTTCAGATTATGACTTTTTCACCAAACCCAAAATTATAACTTCATGAAGAAACCAGCTGTTTTTGCAGTAGTGATAATGTTATTATTTACAGCCTGTAAGAGATACAGCAAATATGAAGGTGTGGCATTTACCGAAAAGGAACCCCGCGACTGGGAAAATCCTGAGATGTTCGGTCAGAATAAAGAAGCCCCTCATGCAACTCTTATCAGTTTTAATGATGAGGCAACAGCACTTTTTGCCGCAAAATCCAAATCGCCAAATTATCTGTCACTTGACGGAATATGGAAATTCAATCTTGTTAGATCTCCCGATGAGAGACCTTTCTGGTTTTTTAAAGATAATTATGATATCCGCGACTGGGATGACATTGAAGTTCCCTCCAACTGGGAGATGAAGGGATACGATGTTCCCATCTATGTTAACATCACTTTTCCCCATAAGAATGATCCTCCCTACATTCAGCACGATTATAATCCCGTCGGTTCATATAAAAGGAACTTTAAAATACCTGCTGAATGGAAGAATAAGGAAGTATTCCTTCATTTCGGGGGAGTTGCTTCTGCATTTTATGTCTGGGT
>DNOQ01000399.1:772-997 GCA_003501665.1 Bacteroidales bacterium
ATCCAGAGAACAGTTTTTCTTCATGCACGGCCTAAAGCGTATATAAGGGATTTCTTTGCCATAGGAGATCTGGAAAATGATTATCAGGACGGTATGCTGAAGCTTGATGTGGAGCTGAATAAAGCAGGAGACAGCAATACTGATTTTATCGTTGAGGCTTCATTGTTTGATGATGACAGGAAACTTTACAGTGAAACCAAATCTGCTGGCATTACAGATAATAAA
>DNOQ01000399.1:1008-5569 GCA_003501665.1 Bacteroidales bacterium
CTTAAAAATAAAGATGGAAAGACACTTGAGAGTGTAAGTTCGAAAATCGGTTTCAGGAAAGTTGAAATAAAGAACTCACAGCTTCACGTGAATGGTGTTCCGGTTTATCTGAAAGGGGCAAATTTGCACGAGCATGATGATACAGGAGGCCATGTGATTGAGGAAGAAATGATCCTGAAGGATATCCGAATCATGAAGGCCAATAATCTGAATGCGGTTAGAACAAGCCACTATCCGCAACAGGAGATGTGGTACGAAATGTGTGATAAATATGGTCTTTATCTTGTTGATGAAGCAAATATAGAATCTCATGGGGTTGGATATGACAAGGATGTAACTCTGGCGGATAAACCGCAGTGGGCTGCAGCACATATGGCGAGAATGCAAAGCATGGTCGAAAGAGATAAGAACCATCCGTCAGTCATAATATGGTCGCTGGGAAATGAGGCAGGTGATGGTCATAATTTTCTTGCGAATTACAAATGGGCAAAACAGAGAGATGTAACCCGTCCGGTACAGTATGAAAGAGCTGAACATTCAACCAATACCACTGAAAGACATACGGATATTATCTGTCCAATGTATGCCACGATTGAGCAAATTGAAGCTTATGCAAAAGATCCCAAAAATGACAGGCCTCTGATTTTATGTGAATATGCACATGCAATGGGGAATTCTGTCGGAAATCTCCAGGATTACTGGGATGTGATTGAGAAATACCCTAAGCTTCAGGGAGCATTCGTATGGGACTGGATTGACCAGGGAATTCTGCAGACAGATGAGACCGGGGAGAAGTACTGGGCTTATGGAGGTGATTTCGGTGAGGAAGGTGTCCCCAGTGATGGTAATTTCTGTATCAACGGACTAGTCTGGCCTGACAGGACAGCTAAGCCTGGCCTTGCTGAGGTAAAAAAAGTATACCAGTATGTCGGATTTAAACCTGTTGATCTCAAAACCGGCCTGATAAGTGTTAAGAATAAATACGATTTTACGAATCTTTCGGATTTCGCTTTCGACTGGGAAGTTGTTTCCGACGGATCAGTAATTCAGTCAGGAAAAGTACCGCTTCCCGATTTTAAACCGGGAAAAGAAATGAATATAATGATCCCGATTGAAAAAATTGATCCTCAACCGGGGGCTGAATATTTTCTGAATCTCACTGTTTCAAGAAGTGATACCTGGGGTATCCTGCCGGAAGATCATTTTTATGCCACTGAGCAGTTTAAACTTCCTGTTGAAGGCAGACCTGTCGCATTGAAACAGACAGAACTGGCCATACTCCAGACCAATACCGTAGGTACTAAGCTTGAGGTGGGAGGTAAGGATATATTGCTCGTCTTTAATCTTGAAAGCGGAAAACCGGAATCTTTCAAATACAAAGGAAAGGAACTTTTCCTGAAAGGTCCGGAGGCTGACTTCTGGAGGGCGCCAACAGATAATGATTACGGTTATGATATGGACAGGAAGCTTGGTGTATGGAGAAAAGCCGGTGAGCGGATGAAGGTTACGGGAGTGGATATACGACAACCGGAATTGGGAAAAGTTGTTGTGGTTTTCAGGTACGATATTCCAGGAATGGAAGGAGAGAAAATAGCCGGTTATACAACAATATATACCATACTTGATTCCGGTGATGTGATCATATCCAATTCGTTCGCAAAAGTATCGGACAGGATTCCTGAGATCCCGAGAATGGGAATGCAGATGCATCTGCCTGTTGAATTATCAAATCTGAAGTGGTATGGAAGAGGGCCTCATGAAAATTATGTCGACAGGAAAACATCGGCATTTGTCGGATTATTTGAGAGTACAGTTGCCGATCAGTATGTCCCTTATATCCGTCCGCAGGAGAATGGTTATAAGACAGATACACGGTGGTTGTCACTTACGGATGATAGCGGAAACGGGATTCTGGTCACCGGAGATCCATTTTTCAGCTTTGCAGCCCTTCATAATATCCACGATGATTTCGAATCTCCGAAAGGAAAATTATCAATGTACAGAAAAGATGCGAAGAGTGCTAATACCCATACCAATGATGTTAAACCCCGCGAGCTGGTTAAATTGAATGTTGACCTCGGGCAGATGGGTGTGGGAGGTGATAATTCATGGGGTGCTCCAATCCACCTTAAATACAGGCTTTTGGAACGCAATTATGGATACAGTTTCAGGATTCGGCCGATATTTATCGGGGATGATGTGCTGAAACTGGCAAAGGAAAGAGTTTAAAGAAGCCTGCCCCGCAACGGCTATGCGCAACGGCGGGGGTCGGGAAGTGAGTATTAATTTAATAATCAGTATTTAATTTCTACTTTAAGTACCTCGTTTTCTCCGGTGATGATGTTTTTTATATTATATGCCAGTGGTGTGGTTACTGTTTTGCTGACCACCACCCTGGTAGCAGAATTTGCGTTAAGTGTTATAGTTGCTGGTGTTCCTGGTAAACCATCGACAAGGTAAAATGGAATATCCGATTTGTTTAATATTTCGAAATAAACACTCTTATCTGTCTGGTTGAAAGGCTTGCCGACTGAAATACACTGATGGAAGAATGGTAAGGCATATTCTACTTTTCCTGCAATCATATCATCGAAATAACCCAGGGTGCGGCCCGCAAACATTGCTTCTTTAAGGGATTCGTGTGTTCTTTCTTTTGCAAATACCAGTGTCATCGGCCTGTTTGTTTTTCCCTGATATTCTTCACTTATAACCCCGTGCATGTCGCTGTTGGCAATTACTGCAAGGTTATGCTGTTTACAGAATGTCATTACAAGAGGGTAATAGTCCCTGTGGTTGAAAAATTCTATCCCGTGGAGCCATTTGTTTTTTAATAGTCTGTAATGTATATCATACATCCTAGGGATACCATCAGGTTGTTGTGATTTCCATCCCGGATGGTTCCACTGGATGAATGCACCCTGCTTAACAGCTTCTTCTATCACATTATAGACAGAATCTTTCACAAGTGCATTGGCATCCGTGATGAATAATGCATTAAGGTGTCCGGGAGGCATCGAACGGGTTATCTCTGTGCCTTTTACAAGAATTATGTTATAATCCCTTGCAGTGGTTTCAGCAACCTTCCATGAAGCATTATGGTCGACCGGGATATAATCTTTTTTCGGTGTGTATTCAATATGGTCGGTTATTGAAATGGCATCAAGGCCGTCGCGGTAAGCTTCACCGACACGAACGGTAGGCCATACATTGCCGTCAGAGAATACGGTATGCAGGTGGAAATCGCATTTCAGCGTAACATAACCCGGCAGATCGGGAATATTAACAATTTTTCTTTGTCCGAATACCGTAAAACTGAATACGGCAATAAGTAAGATAATGATATTTAATCTTTTCATAAATATTGGTTTAATTGATTATAAGTTTACTTTTCTCCTTCTTTTTTAACCACGGAGTACACGGAGTCTTTCACGGAGTTACACGGAGTCTTCAAACTCCTCATTATCTCTCCCTCTCTCAGTCTCTCAGTCTCTCAGTCTCTTCGTCCCTCCGTCCCTTCGTCCCTTCGTCCTTCCGTCCCTTCGTCCCTTCGTCCAACTTCATATTTCCTCGTAAAAATATGAGATTTTTTTATCGAAATCATCCCATGTATATATTTTTTTGCCTCTGTTCAGGTAATAAAAATTCATTAGAGCAAAATCCCCGGCACACATTGTTGCATGTACAAAGAGAAGGATTGACAGGCTCCATTTCCAGAGACCGGGGAGAAGAAGGATGAGAAAAACAAGTATTACAGAAACAGTAATGAAGGGAGCCAATGCCACCACTATAAATGACCTTTTTCCAGTTACATATCTGTGAGCCGTTACGTAAAACATATATTGTCTGAGGTCCATCCCAAACCTTATTCTGCGGGCTCCCAGGAGCAAATATGTAATTATGTGAATTATCTCATGGATGGGAATCAGAAGGACAGGGAACAGTATCAGCCCAAGGAAGGAATGAGACATTATATTCTTCAGCGGAAAATATCCTGTGATATTGATTCTGACAGTAATTGCATTAAAAAGAAAAATGGCACATATCAGCCAGAAGAAGATCATTACCTCCGATCTTCTTCTTATGTAATCGAGAACGAAATCGATCAGTTCATCATAGGATATTTTGAGTAATTCCCTGTATTTCGACTGATCCTCAAGATCTTCCACCTTACGTGCCATAAAGGAAAGCTTTTTTCAAATTTAGCTTTTCTTTTTTATTCAGGGAGGTTCAGACGTTTAACGATATCCTGAAAGCGTGGATCATTGTCGAGTTTCCTGTAATAAGGATTATTTCTTACCCACGGAATAAAATCATGCTTTTGCTTGTAGGCTTCTTCTATCCAGTAAATGGCTTTGTCCTTATCACCAAGTGCAGAATGGATATCAGCCAGTCCCCATGTATGCCATCTCATATTCTGTGCTTCCATTTCGGCGGCAATTTCCAGGGCTTTTTCTTTTTGTCCCGCAAGAGCATAGGCAACACCCAGTCCGCTGGCATAACCGGAAGTGGGGGAATATATTTTTTTCTGTATTTCAATAGCCTCTTCATGTCTGCCCATCTC
>DNOQ01000396.1:0-1110 GCA_003501665.1 Bacteroidales bacterium
TTCGGTAAAGCTCGGTAATCATGAGCGCGGCAAACAATGGTATCAGAAGCAGAAAAAAACGGTATCCCAAAACACCTGATGCAATAAATGTCGCAAGAAGATAAGCAGCACCACCGGTGATCATGCCAGCACACATCTGAGCCTCTATTCCTGTTTCACGTATTATTTTATAATATTCATACTGAGTTCCTGACATTATGACCAGGCCTGTCAGAAAAAATGACACAGGATGAAGCCAGAATCCTCCCAGTGTAAATATGACGATCCAGGCGCCAGTAAGGGTCCGTCTGTAAAATTCTTTCAACTTTTAAAATTTCATTACTGCCTGTCTGATTTCTCTGAAGATTGTTCAGGATCAGTATTGACTTTCATTTCTTCATCATTTGCCGGAAGATCTATATCATCAACAGTTGTGACATTTGTATTGGTTGCGGGATCAGCAACAACTTGAACACCGTTACCGGCAGTTTTTTCCTCGTCTTTTACTTTTTGTTCTTCCCTGAGGATATCTCCTTTTCGTTTCCCGAAAATTCTTTCAAGGTCCTCACTGAAAATGACTTCCTTTTCCAGGAGTAATTCAGCCAGTTCTGTTAAACCTTTCATGTTATCCTTAAGTACATCCTTGGACCTGTTGTATGATTCTTCAATTATCTCTTTCACTTCCCGGTCGATCAGTTCGGCAGTCTTTTCGCTGTATGGTTTTGTAAATCCGAAGTCGGACTGGCCGGATGAGTCGTAAAAGCTTATATTTCCCACCTTTTCACTCATTCCGAAAAATGAGACCATGGCATAAGCCTGTTTCGTTATCTTTTCAAGATCGCTCAGTGCTCCTGTTGACACCTTTCCAAAGACAAGTTCTTCGGAAGCTCTTCCTCCGAGAGCATAAGCCATTTCATCGAGGAGCTGTTCCCTGGTTGTAATCTGCCTCTCTTCAGGAAGATACCACGCAGCTCCCAGAGCTCTTCCGCGTGGGATTATTGTCACTTTCAGGAGAGGGCTTGCATGTTCCAGGAACCAGCTGACGGTTGCATGTCCTGCTTCGTGGTATGCAATTGTCTTTTTTTCAACAGGAGATATAATCTTATTCTTCCTTTCAAGTCCCCCGATAAT
>DNOQ01000396.1:1181-5878 GCA_003501665.1 Bacteroidales bacterium
GCACGCAACAGCGCCCTGTCAAGTACATCAGCCCTGTTGGTGGCTGCAAGTATAATCACCCCCATATTTGTCCCGAAACCATCCATTTCGGTAAGCAGCTGATTAAGTGTGTTTTCTCTTTCATCATTGGAACCAAAATTAACATTCCTTCCCCGGGCTCTCCCTACTGCATCTATTTCATCAATAAACACGATACAGGGTGCCTTCTCCTTGGCCTGTTTGAAAAGATCCCTTACCCGTGAAGCTCCGACACCAACAAACATTTCGACAAAATCGGATCCGGAAATGGAAAAAAAGGGAACATTCGCCTCCCCTGCAACTGCCTTTGCAAGAAGTGTCTTACCTGTGCCGGGAGGGCCGATAAGAAGAGCTCCCTTGGGGATCTTTCCGCCCAGCTGGGTATATTTTTTCGGGTTCTTAAGAAAGTCCACAATCTCCATAACCTCCGTCTTGGCTTCCTCAAGACCTGCTACATCATTGAAATTTAGTTTGACATTTGTATCCTTGTCAAATATCTGTGCCTTCGATTTACCTACACTGAAAATACCTCCGGCACCGCCCGAGCCGCCTCCTGCCATCCTGCGCATCATAAAAAGCCAGACCACAATCAGCAAAGCCGGAAGAATGAGCCATCCCAGCACATCAGCAAAATAGTTTTTCCTGGTTACATATTCGGGATAAATCAGTTCACTTTCACTGTATCCGGCATTTTTCTGGGTCTCAATAATGAAAGGCTCAAAATTGCTGATATCTCCTATATTATATGTATAATGTGGTTTTGGAACCTGGAGCCCCATTCCTCCTCCGGGCTTGGGAAGGTTTTCATATCTTCCCGAACTGACCGCATCGGCTGTGAGATAAATTTCTGCCTGATCCTTATTGACAACAACCAGCTTTTCGATATCATGTCTGGCAATCATGTCTTTGATCATATTTGTCGTTGCCTTTTCTGTGACGTTCCGGCTGAAAAATATCTCAAAAAGAATGAATGAGATTGCAATGATTGCAAAAATCCAGTTAGTGTTAAACTTTGGTTTGACATTCTTATCTCCTTTTTTATCAGGAGAAGGTCTATTCATATTTTGTGTCATAGATAAATTACTTACTTACCGCATCTTCCATAACTTCTGCCGGGGCATCTGCCCATAACGATTCAAGGCTGTAAAAATTTCTGTATTGATCCAGAAAAATATGAACAATCACATTCCCGTAATCTATAAGAACCCAGAAACAATTCTTAAGTCCCTCAATATGTATGGGTTTCTCTCCTGCCTCCTTATTCACAATATCCTCTACGGAATCACAGAT
The DNA here is from genome assembly GCA_003501665.1 of Bacteroidales bacterium. Taxonomy (GTDB): domain Bacteria; phylum Bacteroidota; class Bacteroidia; order Bacteroidales; family VadinHA17; genus LD21. Next base: position 2,490 of record DNOQ01000396.1, read on the forward strand.
TGAATCAACCTGAGTGACCGAAGTTCCGTGACATATAACAAAATAATCAGTAATTCTGTTCTCAAGACCCCGTAAATCAATTTTAAGAACATCTTTCCCCTGCTTGTTAAATATCCCCCTCATCACACTCTGTAAAAGAACTCCGGCTCCGTCTGACCTTTTCTTCATTAATAATTATCAGTTACAAATCAAGTTGCAAAAGTACGAACTTTTATCTGTATTTTTGTTACAGTAAGCCAATTTTACTATTATAAAAACTATTCCGCCGGAAGGTAATGGTATCACGATCATTCCTCCTGAAGGAATGCTGTTAATGTGACAATTATGATTATCGGATCAGAAATTCTGTATTACGATTCACTGAATTCGACCAATACAACAGCTTCATTGATGCTCAGGGAAAAAGAATTGCCTGAAGGCACAGTAATCAGAACAGACTTCCAGACCGCGGGGAAGGGACAACACGGTAACAGATGGGAAAGCGAAAGAGGAAAAAACCTGCTGCTAAGCATAATCCTTTATCCGTCATCCGTAAGCCCGGATGAACAATTTCTGATTTCAATGATCATATCACTCGGAATATGTGATTTTCTGAGGCGTTATCTGGATGGAATCACAATTAAATGGCCAAATGACATCTATATTAAGAATCACAAGATTGCCGGGATCCTGACAGAGAACTCGATAATCGGACAATATATCGAGAGCTCTGTTGCGGGAATAGGTATAAATATTAATCAGGAACAATTCAGTAACGATATTCCCAACCCGGTTTCGGTTAAAATCATTACGGGAAAAGATCAGGATATCTGGCTATGCCTGCAACAGCTTCTTAATTTTCTTGATAACAGGTATAAACAATTGCTTTATGGCGACAGGGATCTGATAAGGAATGAATACTTCTTAAATCTTTACCGCGCTGGTGAATGGCATACTTACAAATCGGAAGGTGTCATATTCAGAGGTAAAATTACAGGAGTGTCAACTTCCGGAATTCTTACTATTGAGCAGGAAGGGAAGAGTCGCAGGGAATTTTCATTCAAAGAGGTTGATTATATTCATTAATATCGGCCCACCCGCTGAAATTTTCAATTTCATCCATCATAGTATCAAGAAATTTTCTCAAAGGTTCTGATGCAGCCATTTTAAGAAAAGGGTTCATCTCCGCCTCGAATATTAACTTTATTTCTGAATGCCTTTCGGGAGTCTCATGCAGAAAGAGTGTTATGGAAAAATCGTTCTGCATCATTGCATTACCTGAAAATACAATTTTTTTATAAATCACCCTTTCACTGAGCTGAACCGACACTGTCCCGAGGTAATCAGCCCGGAAGCTGCATGAATCCTGCCTGAAATCGATATCACTGAAGGACCCGGACGGAATGAAACGTCTGAAATTCCTTATATCTGTGGCGAAATTATAAACAACTTCGGGAGAATAATTCACTTTAGCCGTGCGGCTGTCGAAACGTGTATAAGTGCTCATACCGGATATTATTTTCTCCCCCAGTTATCAGGATCGACCCTCCAGTTCTTAAGGGTTTCAACATCAGTTTCGGTAATATATCCCGTATTTAAAGCCGTTTCAATAAGGACGCTGTAATTACATAATGTATTCAGTGCACAATTTTCTGAAGCAAAAGCTTCGTATGCTCTTCTGAATTCATATGTAAAAATTGCAGTCATGCCCAGTACTTTGCAACCGGCATCCCTCAGCGCTTTTACAGCATTCAGACTACTGGTGCCTGTAGATATCAGATCCTCAATAACCACTACTTTCTGTTCCGCCTGATAAAACCCCTCAATCTGGTTTCCGAGTCCATGCTCCTTTGCCCCTGATCTGACATAAATAAACGGCAATTCCAATCTGTCGGCGACAAGCGCTCCGTGTGATATGGCCCCGGTTGCCACTCCGGCAATTAATTCAGCATCAGGGTAAAGATCATTTATTAAGACCACGAAAGCATCACGTATATATTTTCTGACCTCCGGAAATGAAAGGGTTTTCCTGTTGTCACAATAAATCGGAGATTTCCAGCCGGAAGCCCATGTAAAAGGATTTGATGGTTGCAATTTAATTGCTTTAATTTGTAAAAGATATTCGGCTATTCTTTTTGCGTAAGTTTCCATAAGAAATGTATAAAGTTCACTTTGAGAACAGATTCATTCTTATAAGTTCCGAACCTGACCGGTTGCAAAAATACGGGTTATTCCTTAAATTCGGCGACACGGATGAACTTTATAGAATAATTGCAGATTTTCAGAGTGATACAAAGATCCCTTCAATAAATATTTATGGTCCCGATATAACACATATCTGGAAGATCTTCAGGATATACTTTACTGAGGTTGGCGCTGCAGGAGGTCTTGTAAGGCATATTTCAGACAGATACCTTTTCATTGAGAAAAAGGGAAAGCTTGATCTGCCTAAGGGTCATATAGAACCCGGAGAAGAAGCCGAAGAGTGTGCACTCCGTGAAGTCAGCGAAGAAGCAGGCATCAAAGGGCATTCGATTGTAAAAGCTCTTGTTCCCACTTACCATACATATACATGGGAAGGCATCTCCTATCTGAAAAAGACAGACTGGTTCCTCATGAAATATGACGGTGAAATGATCACCGAACCTCAGGTTAAGGAAGGTATCACAAAAGTTGAATGGCTTCTGCCTGATGAACTCTGTAAGATCAGAAGCACTGCCTGGTTATCGCTGATGGATATGATTAATATATCCGTCCTGAAGTTCTAAGATGGAATTGGCTGACATCAGGTTTCTTCACCTCTGTAATATTTAATATCTATTGAATCAGGCAGAAACCTGGAAGCATCTCCCCCGCTGCGTATTATATCGCGGATAATTGTTGAATTGATATGTGCATGTTCCGGGACGGTGAGGAGGAATACTGATTCAATTTCGGATTCCAGTGCTTTGTTGACCTGTGCTATAGCCCGTTCAAATTCGAAATCGGCGGCGGTCCTCAATCCTCTTAAAATATACTTTGCCCCGTGTCTTTTACAATAATCCACCGTCAGCCCTTCATAATGATCTATCTTTACTCTTGGTTCATTTTTAAAAACCTTTGATATCATGGCCTTTCTTGTATCCAGGGAATAATAGTTCTTTTTCAGGGGATTGGCTCCCACAGAAACAATGATTTCATCAAAAACCGAGAGTCCCCGTCTGACAATTCCTTCATGCCCTATGGTAAACGGATCAAATGATCCCGGGAAAACAGCTACTTTTTTCATCTAAGTTTACATTTTAAACTGATCTTCAAGATATTAGTAATGTGACGCACAAATAAGGTACAATGAAATATTAAGATGGTTCCTATTTATCTTCGAAGATAATCATTTCAGAAGAAGTGATTTCGGGTCCTAAACATATTTT
>DNOQ01000485.1 GCA_003501665.1 Bacteroidales bacterium
TTGTAATTGCCAGGAAAATTATTATGGAACTAAATGTTTTTCTCATGATCAGCCTCCTATATTTATTTGTTTTGAATCCGAGCCGGCCTGTTTCGACATCAGATTTATACTAAGTGTACCTTTTCTGCCGGCTTTTACCAGCCATGTGAGCTTCACCGATTTATTGCCTGCCAGGTCATGCAGCGGCGTTCTCTTTATGCCTGAGAGGAATTCTATCCCGGTACCTTCGACCGTGATCACTGCCGGGGCGGGTATCTTGTTCCTTTTTCCCATTGCCGTGGGGAATGGCAGGTAGCCCTTATTTTCAATCCACACCTCAACCTGGTACACTCCGCTTCCCTTATCAATGGCTTTTGCATCAATTATCTGCAGTTTTGGCAGTTTCTTAACCAGATCAAAAACAAAGGGCAGATGAAGATTGAGGAGTGAATCAACCATCGGATAAGGAGGTGTGTTATCACTGAAGGGTACGAATCCTCCAATTTCCACTTCTCCCAGTGTCGGGTGATGGTAAGGTTTCCAGTTTACAAATCCTTTGCCTTCAATTTTCGAATCAGAGAAAGCAAGCCGGGCCAGTTCTTTGGGATCTCCCTTTTGTTCATCAGACGGAGGTGCAGGCATCTGTTTCATCATGCCTGCCATCTGGGCCGGGGTGGCCTGTCCGCTGCTTATCAGTCCCATAATCATTTTGGCGGTGTATTGTGCCGGGGCTCCCCTCTCCTTTAGGAAAGCACTTACTTTATCCTCTCCGAGACTGACAAATTCATCCCTGGTCATTTTTTCGAGCGATTCGAGTGTTATGCCGCCGGATTCCTTCTTCTCCTCCTTCGGCTTATTCAGTGCCCACATATCCATGCTGAAAACCGGAACACCCAGGTGGTAATAGGCCCACATCTCAAATGACCCTTCCTTTGCGTCTTCAGGATCAAAACGCTCTTCACTGACTCCTTTGCCTTTAAGATAATCCTTGTATTCTCCTGATATTTTATTATAGAACACCAGGTCCTCCTGCATCGGGTTCACGACCGCTCCAAGCCCCAGGTAGCTTGCAACCATTCCCTCATCAATGGTCATGCCAGGTGGTAGCATGGGCTGAACGGCCTCCATTATCTCCTGCATGGTATATGTGCGTGACACGTCGAAGCCCATGGCTTTGCCTATCTCCTCAGGTATGGATATGTTGTCGAAATCAACCGATCCTTTCCGCCCTCCCTTTAGCGGAACGAGGAGAAAGTTGGTCTGGCCGAACGAGAATGCCATGGCAATTTCAGGATGATCAAATGAGTATTTTATCAGCTCTCTCGCTTCCGTTACTGATCCGGGGAAGAATCCGCTTTTTGGATCAAAATATTTAAAAAGGTGAGGGAAATTGGCATTCACGTCAGTTCCCCCGGCTCCATCTTCGTTGTATTGCCCGTCCCCGTCATCATCAATCCCTTCGGTATATATCTTATAAATGCCCTTCTCCCCTTTTGAGGCGTCGGCCCTTCGCATAAGCCTCGGCTCGGATGCTACCGGGATCCACAAACCGTCAGGTGATTTGACTCTCATCATGGTTATAATGCCGTTCCCGTCAAGATCGTTGAAGCCGTCTTCGTCTGTCCGGTCGTCCATGTCATCATTATGGGGAGTGAAATTACCCGGATCCATATAAAGCGGAGTGGCGAAATAACGGGAATATGCATCGGGATTGCCCATTGGAAGAACGTACCAGGATATTTCCGAACAGAGCTTCGGATCGGAGGCTATCCTTTCGGCCAGCGACAATGCAGCTTCGGTGGCAACCGGACTTATCCCCGACAAGTTACCGACAACCAGAACGGCCGGATTCGGCACATCACCTTTTTTTCCTATTTCCATCAGCAGTATATCAGTACCACCGGGACTCACTGCGAGTTTCCTGACCTGCACCAGTCCGCCTGATTTCTGACTTATCTGGTATATTCTCTGATTAACGCGGGCAGGATTGCTGTAATTATCCTGCGAATTTACCGTTACCGGCAGCATCAAGGCCAGAAGAATGGGAAAAAACAGGTAAAGCCACCTGCTCCTTAATGATCCTTTTTTACTCATGATTATAATAAATGGATTAATGTTATTGTGAAATTAAGGAATTTCCAGACAAGTAGTATATGGCAGGTCATAAAACCTGATTTTTCTTTACTTACAAACCTGGCTTATGCCCTGGTGCTGAAAGAGATCTGTTCATTTCTCACCGGCAGCAGCTTTTTTGGCTGCCTCGAGGTGCATGAACGCCTCATGGTTATATACGGCTAACTCTCTTCTCAGGTCCCAGCTTTTCTGAAGCAGATCAAGTGCTTCCCTGTATTTACCCTGCTTATACAGGCATAGACCTTTTGTATGAAAATTATTATAATGATCGGGGTCTATCTGAAGGGCCTTTTCAACGAGTTCCAGCCCCTCGGGTATATTTCTATCATTTTCGATCAGGAAATAAGCCAGTGCATTCATCCTGACGGGGTTTTGAGGCTCCAATGAAAGGGCTCTCCTGAAAGATTCCTCAGCCTCATCCATTAATCCTGCATCAACACAGGCTAAAGCAAAAATTGATACCATATTTGCTTCAGGCGTCGATATGCTTTTAAAATAAGATTCAGCTTTAGCATAAAGCCTGCCGGCCTCAACCGTATCGCCTAAAGTATTAGCAAGGATCCACATACTGCGGATCAAAAAAATATCATCAGGGAAATGTTTCACTGCCTCCCTGTAGAGTTTTTGTTCTTCTTTGTATTGACCGTTATGATGATATGCTCTGCCCAGTCCGGTATAATTGTCTACCCAGTCTGGTTTTATTCCCCTCTTTTTATATATTTTAAAAGCTTTTTCATATTCGGGAATTGCTTTATCAAATTGATATAATTTATTGTATGCATTACCCAGATTGTAATAGACAACATGGTCCTGATCATCAAATTCAAGAAGCTGTTTTAAATATCTGATCTCTTCCTGGGGCGTTTCAAAATATGATGCATAAATTCTGTCTGTATTGATCTTCTGCTGTACAGGCATTTGATCTCTTCTCGTATAAGCCTTCAGGCTCCATTTCTTGGCCTGATCCCATACGTTATCATTCCCATAGGCCAGGGCTAGCATATTGATTGCATGGAAAAAATTTGAGTCAGTCGAGACAGCCTTGCTGAGCCAGTTACAGGCTGCGTGATGATCCTTTTTATAGAATTCATTTCTACCGTATATAAAATACCTGAATGCTTCAGGCGAGCTGGTTGATACCTGATGCCGGTAATATGAATCCAATCCCTTATGCAATTCGGATATAATGAGATAGTTCTTCACCATTGCCGACAGAGAGTCAACGACATTGAAAATCATCTCTTCATCGGAAAATCTTTCAATCTGAAAAGATTTATAGACCTCTTTTGTCTTTGAATCAATTAATTGTGCATATACCCTCAGCACAGGTCCGGCTTTTTTCATATTGCCGGAGACAAAGATGTCTGTTTCCAGTTTCCGGGAAATGTGCCTTGCAACGGAAGGTGTCAGCGAGGCATAATTGTTAGCGCTCCCCATGGTTTGTATCAGACTGTTTACTGATTCAGCCTGCCTGACTTTTAACTCCTCAGAGTTTGATAGTGAATTGATCAGGATATCCTGTATCCCGTCCTGCCAGATATCCCAGGTAATATCTCCGGTCATGTTTTGAAAAGGCATTACCGCGACGGAAATCCTCTCTCCCGATGACCTGAGCTTATCGAGTCTGTTCTGTTTAAATATTGCCGGATATATAATTATCGCTGCAGCGATCAATAAAAGGGCTGCAACGATAACTGACACTAATTTATACATGGCTCGTTTACCACGTTCTGACGGTTCCGCTTTCTTTATCTCTTTAATTTCCTCTGCATAAGGAATTTCCGGCTCTGTCGTTTCTTCTGCCAAAACAGTTTGTTTGGTTTTCAAGCCGGTAATGATCTCCTTAATTGCGTTGGCAACCTTGTTTACCTGGTCAAGATAAAAAGTTCTGTTCAGATTTTCATTTGGATGATCCTCATTGAACCGGAGAGGGCGATTAACACCGGAAGCTGTATGGAATACAAAATCCATTGCCCGCAGAACGCAGCCTGTCTCCTTTTCAAACAGCTTTATATCTTCCTGTTCAAGATCGTGTATCCGAATTGGAAGGATCCTGCTTGCGACATTACCGCTCCTCAGCCTGATATCCCAGCCAAAGGAATCCTCTCTTGCAAGTTTATTAAATGCAAGGAACTCATATTGCCATGCATAGCTGTTGGGATCACAATAGGTCCGGGAAAGAATTGGTATAAAGATGAGGCATTTAAGTTTTCCTTCAAGGCTCTTGTCTACGTTATGTGTTTCCTGAAGACGGTCATGGGGATTTTCATCGAAATATACTGATATGTCTTCCTTGAAAGTAGCTTCAAGTTCTGTCTTCAGAGCTTCCACAAACTGACTTACCCACCTGTCGCCTTTATTGTCCTTCTGGCGATAGGAGATGAAGATGTCGTATTCGTAACCAGCTATTATACTTGCCATAACAGCAGTTCGTTAATATTATTTTTACCACGGTGTTACATGAAGTTCACACGGAGGTAACACTGTCTTGTCTCTTAGTCTCTTAGTCCCTTCGTCTCTTAGTCTCTTAGTCCCTTCGTCCCCAAGTCTCCCCCTCATTCTTCCGACGGTAGGAGATGAAGACGTGTCCGCCGTAGCTTAAGCGAAGGCGGATGTCGTAATTATATCCTTCAATTATGCTGGACATCTCAGGATTGATTATTTCATTATCAAAATTACGCTATCCTGATACCAAAGTCAAGGGAGGGTCAAATTATTAAAATAAGAAAGCCTCCGGAGGTAACGGCCGAGGGCTGATCCACATATCAGAATGAAATGCTATTGTATAATCCAATCAGTATATTTGAAAGTGCTCGTCCCTAATTTTGTTAATTGATCAAGCAAAGGTTGAATCCTGGACATTGCAGCATTTCCTGCATCATTAAGTCCTATAAAGTTCCCTTTTTGTAAAAGTTGACAGAATGCACTTCCTGCAATTAGGATTAATGCCGTAATTAAGATTAGTTTTTTCATAATGTTGAAGATTAATTGATTTGTTTAATCAAAGTCACACCACCAAAAAGCCGAAGTCAAATTTATTTTCCTGCCACGTGTCAGTAATATATGGGTAATATAAAGGGCATATAGCTTTGGTGGGTGTCTGCCATTACTCTGACCTATAATGCCGATATAGTACCCATATATCAGGCACATGTGAAGTAAAAATTGCGATGCTTATCCCTTTAAGTAAAAAGCCCAGTGAATTCAGAGGGTGAATAACAATTGTTATTTCTGCATAAGGCTTTGCACAAGTTGTTTTAATTCATCTATTTGTTTCTGTTGTTCTTCAATCAGTTTTTGTTGATCTGTGATCTGTTTTTGCTGCTCGTCGATCTGTTTCTGTTGTCTTTTTATTACTTCCAGATTATAGACACTTATCAGGTCATATCTCAGAGATACAAGTTCCCCGTTTTCATAAACCAGGAGGTTCTGAAGACCTTCCTCTTCAAATTCTTCCGCGATATATCCTATCCCTGCCATTCCTGTGGCTTTGTCGGTGAAGGAGACCGGACTGGCGTTAAGGATCTTATTAAAATCATCATCGAGAGGCCGGATATTTTCCTTTATATTCCGTGTTGATCCTAAATAATATACATTCCCGTTATTGATGACCAGTGAGCTTCCTGCCGGGCTGCCTGTCAATCCGGCAATTGCAAGTTTTGTTCCCGGAGTTGCAGTTCCGATACCCACATTCCCGCCATGTATTACTGTAAGGGCTCCGTTTCCAATATTTGTATTTCCTGTGGACAGATTAAAACTAAAAGGTCTGAGTGTATTCCAGCTACCATCCGGATCATCTTTATTGGTTAGAAGTAGATAAAAATCAGATCCATCATTTCTTAAAAATGTACTGTATCTGCCCACCCTTAATCTGAAACTATTTCCCGATGGAGATCTGGAAGTAATCTCTCCGTTGACATCAAGTTTATAAGCTGGAGAAGTTGTTCCTATGCCAACATTTCCTGCAACAGTAATGGACATTCTTTGTGTGCCGGCAGTATAAAGAGCCAGGTTACCATTTCCTGTGTTGACGATCTGAAACTCTCCATCATTTCCGGGGGTCCTGAATATTCTGGCACTGTAATCGGCAGGAGAAGTATTACTGTGAAAATCAATTCCTGTTCCATTATTAGAATCGGTGCCAAATTCCCACCAGTTTGATGTGATCGGTCCGTATGAGTTCCCGACCTGCAGATTACCGGTTACAGTAGAATTCCCGTTGACAATTGTATTCCCGTTGATAGTAAGATACTGATTTGCGGGGCTTGCATCAAATACTCCGTAAATTAGTGCTTTTACCCTTGCATCTGCTTCATTTGCTCGTTTTTGATTATCAATAAACAATTTATGTGATCCGGTTTCATAATAACCTGCATAGTTGCCTAAAAAAATATTATAAGATCCTTGATTATTTGCCCCTGCATTATATCCGATGGCTGTATTAAAGCTTCCAGATAAGTTATAATAAAGTGCACTCGTCCCAGTCGCAGTATTACCATGTCCAGTTGAGCTCGAATGAAGTGTACCACCTCCAATAGCAGTATTAGAATTTCCAGTTTTGTTCGAATAAAGTGCTTGATAGCCGGTTGCAGTATTAATACATCCAGTTGTGTTCGAATAAAGTGTTTGACCTCCAGTCGCAGTATTTTCCCATCCAATTGTGTTGGAAAACAATGATTTTGATCCTACTGCTGTGTTTCTCGCACCGTCTAAATAATATGTTTGATATTTATTGTTAAATAATGCTGAATCACCAATAGCTACAAGATTACTGCAAATTTTATTATTGTACAACGCTCTAATTCCAATGGCGACATTGGAATAACCAGTAGTATTCTTCCAAAGTGTTTCGTTACCAATTGCAGTATTATAATATCCTGTCGTATTGGAATAAAGTGATGAATCTCCAATGGCTGTATTCCTGCTTGCGGTTGAGTTGAAAAAGAGTGAGAAAATTCCTATAGCAGTATTACAATATCCTGTGGTATTTTGTTCAAGTGCATGAGAACCAAAGGCACTATTATATTTGCCGATCGTATTTTTATTGAGTGCATGATAACCAACAGCTGTATTATAATTTCCAGTTGTATTACTATTAAGTACTGAAGCACCAAAGGCTGAATTAGAAGCAATTGATCCGTTTCCTCTGCCAACGGTCAACCCATTTATCACTAAATCGTTACTGAAGGTATTCCCTGTAGTTTTTGAGTATAAAGCATAGGGGACACTAAGAATCTGACTTGTACCTGTTATATTGTAATTCGTGCCACCTGCCGGGTCTGTTTCAGTTTTAACAAAATAGATACCTGTTGACCAGTCAATTCCTGTAAACGTTCCTGAAACAACAGTACCTCCACCGATTTCTATCGTTGCCAGACCATTCGCATTGGTTGTCGGAGTTTGGGTTTCGACATATACAGCAGTTCCTGTTGCTGATCCCTGGAGTATACTTATCCTCATACCGACGGCATGATTAGATACCAATTGTCCGGTGCTGTTTCTTATCACAGCTTGGTAACTCATCTTCTGAGGCGGCTGAGAAAAAACACCAATAGTCAAAGCTGAAATCACAAATAGGGTAAATAATTTTCTCATAGCATTATATTTTTTGATGACTCTTTGATATAAAGTTACACTTAGTTTGAGCCAAAGTCAATTTTATTTAAAAAGAAGCTCCCGGAGATGATTTCCGAAAGATTGATAATAATTGATTGTATATAAATATATTAGAACCTTAATGTTAATCCCAGACTAAACGCCATCGAGTTTTTTGGTAAGATATCATACATTTTTAAAGAAAGCATGGCTTTTGCATCAATTCTGCTTTCTCCGATTGCTTTTAAAGGAACACCGACTACAATACAAGCAAGACCAGCAAGACTGCCAAGAGCTATGGGAACCAAATCTATTAAATCAGCCATAAAATCTTCATTAGGATCAGCAGGTGGATTTGCCGCCATAATTAGTGAAGTAATCCCACCTGCTACAATTGCACTAATACCGGACAATGTCAAAATTATCCCTGCTCTTCTAATGGAAATAGCCTTATGCATATCTTTAGTAAACTGATCAATATATAAGGTATCATGATTATTTATTTTCTGTGCCATTACTTTACAGGGAAGAAAAGCCACTAAGAAAATCAGACAAATTATTCTTACAGAAACCAGACTTTGATTCATATTCAGAAATCTACAACCTATCAAAATTACACCACCAAAAACCCGAAGTCAAGTTTATTTTAGAGTTCTGACACGTATTAGTCATATATGGGTAACATTTGGGCATATACTTTTGGTGGGTGGTTACCATTACTCAGGACTATTATGCCGATATAGTAACCATATTACAGAAGTATTGACCTCCCTTATGTTTCTCCGTTTATTAAGAATTTCGGATTAGATCAATTATTCTTTTGCCCGGCAACAGC
>DNOQ01000567.1:0-3022 GCA_003501665.1 Bacteroidales bacterium
GCCAGATATTTATCAGATGCCATATATTCTGAAAAATCATCCCAGGTGCCATGATCTTCAACCACCGCGCCCATATGCACAAATCCCTTTTCGCCGAAATTGAATTCACAGCTGGCCGGACCCTTTGCCAGAGACAGGGAATATCCGGTCTTTTTTCCGCCTGACAGCAGTTGCTTTAAAGCAACCTCGTATAATGGAACATCATTAATATATGAGTCAATCGGTTTCCAATCACCATTGATCTCTGCCTCCATCCATGAATGTCCTCCGGCATCGGGCAACAAAGGAAAAGCATACGCGGGAAAAATTCCTCTCATGATGTTGAGATCAATCAAACCTGTATGGATACGGGAAGGAATTCCGGCAATTTTGCATAAAGCATTAAAAAGAGTAGCCTTGGTGTTGCAGTATCCGATCCCATAGCCTATTGTTTCAGAAGCCTTTACATCATCCCATTTCGGCGGGAAACCGAATTTGATCTCATCCCGCAGATAAAGGAAAATACTCTTTAAGTTCTCCTCCCGGCTTGCTCCCGGTTTAATCAGTTCCTTCGCCTTAGCCTGTACCACAGGATTATCAAAGTCCGACAATTTAATTTCTGCGTTCATAATCAGAGGGTTATAAATATTGCTTCAAATCATTGTTTATTATCACGAAAGACTATTCCCTGAAAAGCATTCCTGGTCATCATTAATGTTAAATTATTGAACACTCACCGTTAATAGTTTAGCAGGCCAGGGGTTATCAAATTTAAGTTAAATTTTAAATTTTTTTTGAATTTACAATGAAAAATCATTTGTTCGACCAGGAATAATTTCTCTTCCTGCCGGTTGATTATTTACTGTTTTTCATAAAACCGGGTTTGGCCTCAAAATTATATACCAGGGACACGTGATTGGATTAAAAATAAATTTGACTCCGGCATTTTGTTGGAGTAACTTTATCAAACAATATTTTCAGGAATGAGAAGAACTTACTTTTTTCTAAAAAGAAACATAGTGATATTCATATTGTGTCTTGTTTCCGGTGGCCTGACGGCTCAGAAAATCAAACCGGAAACATTGGATATTGATCAGCTTAATATATACAGGCATAAGGCTGTAACAATGAGAAATGCAGGTATGATTTTAACATTGAGCGGTGTCGGTATAGTGACAACAAGTACTATTATTGGGAATTTGCCGGGTGACCGCGATCCGGATGGTACAGGCGACCCGGCTCATGACGGGATAAGCATCTGGGCAATAGCATTTGCTGATATGGTTGGCGTTTCACTTGCAATAGCCGGTATTCCCTTATGGGCAGTCGGAGGCAGCAGAAAGGCCAAAGCAGAGATTGCCTTGCAAAAGTTTCAGAAAGCCCCGGAAACCCCAATTGCCCTGGGAGTTGGAGTTACAATAAGATTTTAATGGAAAGTTAATTGGTTTTATCAGCAAACGATCTTTGGATAAATCATGAAAAGATGCAAAAAATATTATTGCTTTTATTGTTATTAAGTATCACATTTAACTTAAGTGCCCAAAAGAAAGACACATTGAATCTTAAACCGGATCGCAATTTATTGAATGTCACGAATGTGAAGAGAGCCGGGATTGTATTGTCGGCAACGGGTTTTACCCTGTTCAGTATTGGCCTGGTAAGGTTTGCAACCAGTCCGACAGAATGTGATCCTACCTCTCCTGGCGGAAACCAGAACTGCCACTTTACAGAAATTCATGGTGAAGGCTTCTTGCTGGCCGGTGTAATAACAATGGCAGTTGGGATACCGGTCTGGACATTTTCAAAGCAGAAAGAAAGATATGGCAGAATCAGACTATTTCCATTATTTTCATCAGCTCCGGTAAATGGTATTGAATTGATAATTTCCTTCTGAAATTTGAGGTGCTGACAAAAAGCTTCCATCGGAATTTCTTTCCGATGGAACAGGAATAGGTTTAATTAAGACCTTGTCTTTAAGGACATTAATAAAAATTAAATAAATCTTTTTAGCAGTGTTACGATTTGTAAAATCAATTTAAGAAATTTACAGGTCTCGCCCCTTCACACTTCAGGGAACTCAGAAATAAAAGGTGAGATACTGTTGAAAATGTGTGAATGATGTAACTTATTCCCGTAACTATGTAACGGTTCATAAATTAAAAGGGTGCACCTTTATTATGTAATTCCGTGGTGCTTGCACCGTATTCAGAGTCTATAGCCTGCTCTGAAATTTATACCGTTTAATTTTGGTAAACAGGTTCTGAAAGATGGATAATAACGAAGTTGAAAAAGCCAAACCGCTTATTGTTGTCGAGATCATAAATTATATTCCTGATTCATTTGTCCATGAATCAATTTTAAGTAAGACAACAGTCAATTTCAGTGTTGTTTCAATTGATACCTGTGAAGCGTTGACTGAAAAAGCAAGTCCGTTTGATACTTTTGTCCAAATCATTGACGGAAAGGCTGAGATTTTAATTGATGGAATATCGAATTTACTGGAGACAGGTCAATGTATAATCATGCCGGCTCATTCATCACATACAATAAAAGCCAGGGAACGAATTAAAATGATCTCAACCACCATAAAAAGCGGATATGAATAATCTCAAAAATTCAAACTGGTTGGTGAAAACCTGATCTCCATAGTAAGAGAGCGTAAATTGTGATCCGGATCTCTTTCAGCAACAGTTCCATTGAAATTAATTAATACAAAGAATAAAAAATATTTATGTCATTATTTTACTGATTATTTGTCGAACCATAAAACCCATTACTATGAGACTAATTGAATTCAAAGCTGTTGATAAGTATGAGAATGAGTATTTAATTTTCATTAATCCGGAACATATTGAATCAATTTATACGGTTACCAATAAAAGCAGGATTGCGATAAGCCTGGTTTCCGGAAATCCTGTTGAGGTTAAACATACTCTTGAAGAGGTTATGAAGAAATTAAGTATTAATGTTGAAAGCACAGATTATAAACGGACTGACAAGGAGCATTAGCCTTATTAAACAACCTGATGCTTCTTGTCAGCTC
>DNOQ01000567.1:3081-6481 GCA_003501665.1 Bacteroidales bacterium
CGAATGCTTCAAATACAGGATTGGTTATAGCTCTGAACGATCATGAACAAACCTATAATTATCCCGAAGAAGTAAAACTAACAATAAGACAGGAGCATCAAAGAGATTATTTATCTGCAGTAAGATTCATTAATCTCAGCGGTGCTGACCTTTGTATTCTGGAACATGAATTTGGTATATTTGGCGGACAAAATGGTGTATACATACTTCCCTTGCTTCACCGGCTTGAAATTCCCCTGATAGTCACCCTTCACACAATTATCAAAACCCCTTCTTACAACGAAAAAGCAATATTGGCGGCAATATGCACAATGGCCAGTAAAATAGTGGTAATGAGCCATAAAGCCATTGAGTTTCTTATAACCATCTATAATGTCGATAAAAAGAAAATTGAATATATTGAACACGGGGTACCTGATATTCAATACAACAAGTTACAATCCAAAAAGGAATTCCATCTCGAAAATAAAAAGGTCTTGCTTACTTTTGGTTTTATCAGCCGGAATAAAGGGATTGAAACAGTAATAAAAGCGTTACCAAAAGTTATTGAAAAGCATCCTGAGGTTTTATATATGATTTTGGGGAAAACTCATCCGAATGTTCTTCGGTATTCAGGCGAAGAATACCGTATTCAGCTTCAACATTTAGTCAATAGCCTTAAGCTGAGCCGGCATGTTTTTTTCCTGAATGAGTTCATTAATCAAAAGGAATTGTTCAAATATTTATCTGCATCTGATATTTATATTACACCATATATGAATGAGGCTCAGGTTACCAGCGGTACACTTTCCTATGCAACAGGGGCGGGTTGCGCTGTTGTTTCAACACCTTACTGGCATGCAACAGAATTACTTGCTGATGGAAGGGGGAAGCTTTTTAACTTTAATGATTCAGACGAGCTTTCAGCGATTTTCTCAGAATTGCTGGATAATCCTGAAGTGTTGGAAGATCTTCGAAAAAAGGCGTATGATTATGGCAGGACAATTACCTGGCCCAGGTCAGGTGCAAAATATGTTGCACTTGCAAAAAAAATTCTTGTCACCAGGCCGGAAGTTGTCACCGGGAAAGAAACCACTATTGATCCACTTATTCTTCCCCCATTTTCACTGGCTCACATCAAACGGTTAACGGACGATACCGGAATCATCCAACATGCCAAATTTGGCATCCCTAACCTGAAAGAAGGATACTGCCTGGATGATAATGCAAGGGCTTTACTTATGGTGTTAATGGCATACCGGCAAAAAAAAGATACTCTTGCCCTTGATTTAGCTCCCATATATCTGAGCTATATTCATTATATGCAAAATAAAAACGGAACATTCAGGAATTTCCTGAGTTTCAACCGAAATTTTCTCGATAAGGTAGGTTCGGAAGATTCTTTCGGAAGAACTATCTGGGCACTAGGTTATCTGCTTGCCAACGCACCGAACGATGCTTATTACCAGATCGGAAAATTAATTTTCATTGATGCATCTCCAAACTTTGAAAAACTCCAATCCATAAGAGGTATTGCCAATTCAATGGTGGGTATCAGTTATTACCTCAGGCGTAATCCCAATGATGATTCTTTTACAGAAAGATTAAGAAATCTTGCCTTTAAGCTGATCAAACATTATAAAGAAAACAGCACACCTGAATGGAAATGGTTTGAATCATTACTGGCTTATGATAATGGGATATTACCACTTGCTCTTTTACATTCGGCGGAAATTCTTAAAGATGATAAAATAACTGAGACGGCTTTGGGAACGATGGACTTTTTATCAAAAATTACGCTTAAAGATGGTTATTTATCGATTATTGGTAATGAAAAATGGTATAAAAAAGATGGTGAACGTTCCATGTTTGCCCAACAGCCGGTGGATGCCCTCGCTATGATATTAATGTATCACCAGGCTTTTCATCTGACTAAAGATAAAGAATATCTTACTAAATTATTTACCTGCTTCATGTGGTTCCTGGGAGAAAATGATCTCAGAATGAGTTTATTCGATTTTGAAACCAAAGGCTGCTGCGATGGTTTTGAAAATTATGGGGTAAATCGAAACCAGGGTGCCGAAAGTTCACTTGCTTATTTAATCTCACACCTGACTGTTTTGCTGGCATTTGAAGAGTATGAAGAATAGATTTCAGAGAGTCACGGCATAATACGAACATGAATAGAAACTTTTAATNNNTTCAAGGGCCGGTATATAATGATTTTCCGGTCTCATAAACTTAACGGAAGAAGCATTTTAGGCAAGGCAGAAAGTGATGACGGGCTTAATTTTAAAGTTGATAAGAAGCCTTTCATGATACCTGCTGCAGAAGGGAAATTCAAAGAATATGAGGAGTACGGTGTGGAAGACCCCCGGATTATTTTTCTTGAGGGTGAATATCTCATAACATACAGTGCTTATTCCAGGCATGGTGTGCGCGTAGGTCTGGCAAAAACCAAAGATTTTAAATCCATTGAACGGTTTTCTCTTATCACTGAGGCTGATTACCGAAATGTTGTAATCTTTCCTGAAAAGTTTAACGGTTTATACGCAAGACTCGACCGTCCGCATTCTGAAATATCACCCTGGTCGATCTGGATCTCTTATTCTCCCGATCTGAAATACTGGGGCGAATCAAAACTCATTATGAAGCCCGCTAAGTATCATTGGGATGAAATGAAAATAGGACCCGGGGCACCTCCGGTTAAGACTTCCCGGGGCTGGCTAAGTATTTATCACGGAGTATTTCCAACCATGGATGGGTGTGTTTACAGGCTGGGGGTTGCATTGCATGATCTTGAAGATCCGTCCCGGATAATCGCTGTTGGTGATGAATGGGTCTTACAGCCGGAAGAAGTTTATGAAATAACAGGTTATGTGCACAATGTTGTCTTTACCTGCGGTGCTGTTCCTGAAGAAGACGGCACCATTAAAATCTATTGGGGTGGCGCCGACAAAGTGATGTGTGTGGGCACTGCAAATATTGAAGATCTGGTTGATCATTGTCTGGAAAATTCAAGAAGTGCTTTGTAATTATCATTTAAAGAGGTACAAAAGGAAAGCTGAAACTTCATGAACTTAAATATGAAGATTGCCATATTATCCCCTGTTGCATGGCGGACTCCACCCCGCAAGTATGGACCATGGGAACAGGTTGCCTCAAATATTACTGAAGGTCTGGTTGAAAATGGAATTGATGTGACCTTGTTTGCAACAGGAGATTCAATAACGAAAGGAAAGCTTGAATATATATGTGAGCGGCCTTATTCGGAAGATCCCGAAATTGATCCTAAAGTCTGGGAATGCCTGCATATAAGCCATTTGATGGAACAGGCAGATAAATTCGATTTAATTCATAATAATTTTGATTTTCTCCCTCTGACTTATTCGCGTTTGATTAAAACCCCTATGGTAACCAC
>DNOQ01000567.1:6515-8691 GCA_003501665.1 Bacteroidales bacterium
TTATCTGCTCTTTTTTGGAAGGATCCATCCCGAAAAAGGCACTTATGAATCTATCCGGATAGCAAAGCAATCCGGAAGGCAGCTTATTATTTCAGGATTAATTCAGCATCAGGAATATTTTGAAAGCAGGGTTAAGCCATACATAAATGATGATGACATAAAATATGTTGGTAATTCAGTACCAGAAGAAAGGGACAGGCTTATGGGTGAAGCTTATGCGCTTTTACATCCGATCAGTTTTAAAGAACCTTTTGGTTTAAGCGTTGCTGAATCAATGCTTTGCGGAACACCCGTTATCGCATTTGACAAAGGCTCCATGCCGGAATTGATCCTTGACGGGGAAAGCGGATTTCTGGTTAATAGTATTGACGAAGCAGTGGATGCAGTAAGAAATATTAAATATATTGACAGAAAATATTGCAGGGAGTATGCTGCTTCAAAGTTCAGTCGCCAGAAAATGATTGAAGGATATCTGGAGGTTTATAAGAAGATATTAGAAATAAAAAAATAGAATTATAACCGGGATTTCAACTGCAACTATTTTGAGTTTTTCAATTCTTTCAGTAGTTCTGATAAATTGATAGAAGCGAAAGTAGATGCGTAGTCTGACATTCCGTAAGGAACAATCAGGTTGCCATTGTGGATAACAGAACCGCAAGAGTAAACAACATTGGGTACATATCCTTCCCTTTCTTCAACATTGGGAGCCAGCAAAGGTGTTTTTAGCCTGCCAATCTCTTTTTCAGGATCATCAAGTTCATATAATGATGCTCCTAATACGTATTCCCTCATGGGCCCTACTCCGTGTGTAATAACAAGCCAGCCTTCTTTTGTCTCGATGGGTGAGCCGCAATTTCCAATCTGTATCAGCTCCCAGTGAAATTTTGGTGTCTGAATAAGCTTTGCTTCGCGCCAGATATTTATTTTATCGGAATAGGCTATATAAATATTTACTCCATCTATTCTGCAAAGCATGGCATATCTGCCGTTGATCTTCCTGGGGAAGAGAGCCATTCCTTTATTCCGGGCAATTTCACCATGAATGGGTAAAGCTTTGAAATGGTAAAAATTTTTGGTCTCAAGTAACTTGGGTAAGATTGTATGGCCATCATAAGCTGTATAAGTAGCATAATAGGTTACTTTACCATTATCCTCCGTGAATCTGACAAAACGTGCATCCTCAATGCCATTTTTTTCAGTTTCGGAGGTAGGAAAAATAACTCTCTCGGAAATTGCCGAATCAAGTGAAAAGTCAAGTTCATAATGTGATTTAGCTAACCACATCATCTGATTAATGATAGATTCTTTATTTGGCGTAAGGTCATGTGTCTGCCGGATCTCTTCCACAGCTCTTTTTAATTCGCCATAAGTAAAGCTGTCGCCAAGCTTTTCCAGTACAAAGAGGGGACTTATTTTATTGTCGAAATCCTGCATCTCATCCAGTTTCTTTATGAAGGATTTCTTATTGTAAATATGTCTTTTTATTCGTTCTGCTTCTGCCAGCATCCTGCCGACAGGTTCAATGATAAGGTTACAATTCTTATCTATGACAGCCGAACGGAAAACAATGGATGAAATATGTCCTTCGCCGGTTGCCCTGAAACTAATAATCACTCTTTTCTCATCCGGACCTAATTCCGACTGATCGGGATCTTCTACAATGGACGGATTAAAAAAAGCTGCCGATTCAATGGAATATTCCATTGTGAAATATGACCCTATGAGCGCTTTCCGCGATTTACTATTATTGCTCTGCTTTATTTTCAGCTCTTTAAACAGATTATCCAGTTTATTAAAATGTGTTTCAAATATTAATGAAATATTCCTGTGACGTGTGGCATAACCTCTCAGCACCTGGCTTAAAGCTATATTTGCCTCATTATCAGGCATGGCCATCACATTACGAATAATTTCTTTACTTCTTTCATCGGAAGTATAAAGGAAACGGGCAATTACCCTGCTGGGATCCGGAAGAAACTTACTACCCTTTCTGGTTATGGTAACATGCATAGTCCAAAATTAATGATTTGCAATCAGACTGCAAATATACAATATAGACCAGGGATATAATAAGTAGAATGATTTATTGGAATTTAATTTCTAATTAGTGTTTGTCTTTAAAGTGGCATTTTTTGATTTAAGAACAAGGAACATCGATTAACGATTTATGAAGTTT
>DNOQ01000261.1:0-3629 GCA_003501665.1 Bacteroidales bacterium
CCAAACTGGAACCTGTAGCCACTACAACAGATGGGATATTTATTGCAGGGACCTGTGTCGCACCGAAGGATATTCCTGATACGGTTGCACAGGCAAGAGCAGCAGCAGCAAGGATACTTGCCAGGATCGCCAGGGAAAAGATCGAAGTTGATGCCCTGTATTCCGAAGTAAATGAAAATCTATGCTCGGGATGCAGGCTATGCAATACACTATGCCCTTACAGTGCAATTGAATTCCTTGAAGATAAAAAAGTGAGCCACATTATAAGTGCATTATGCAAGGGTTGCGGGGTTTGTGTTGCTGCATGCCCTTCAACGGCAATAAAGGGCAGGCATTTTACCGATCAGCAGGTACTCGCCCAGGTCGACGGATTGTTCGGTGTGATATAGAAGGATATACCATATTTGATTCAACTGGTTTCACGGCGCATAAATAAAACTGATTTTGGAAACAAAACTGATCCCGGCGCATATACATTTTACAAAATGGTTCATCAGAATAAGGTGGATCGCAGTATCAGTCTTAATTGTCGCCACTCTTTTTGTCAAACATATATTAGATATTTCAGTCCGCGAAATTTCCATATATATCATCGCTGTAATTCTTCTGGTATTAAATGTAATACACAGAATAATTCTGCAAAAGATAAAAAAAGAGGGTGATGGTAAGGCAATTAAGAAGATCAAACATGAGATCCATTTTCAGATAATAACCGATCTGATCCTTCTTACATTTATTCTTCATTATTCGGGAGGAGTGGAGAACCCGCTTGTCCTGTTTTATTTCTTCCATATGATCATTGCCAGCTCAATATTTTCAGCCGTCCAAAGCTATTTATATGCTCTTTTCGCATTTTTACTTTTAGCTACACTGGCACTTCTTGAATATTATTCAATTATCCCTCATTATCCTCTTGAGGGTTTTATCTCAGCAAATCTCTATCAGAACACCATGTATGTTTTCGGGGCAGGATTTGTATTTGCCTGCACTTCGACACTATTGGTATTCCTTTCACATATGATCATTACCAGGTCAATAAAAACTGAGCAGACATATATTAAAACAAACATTGAACTGGAAAATAAAGATAAGCTGAAGAATGAGTATGTTTTACGGGTAACCCATGATATTAAGGGTCATATAGCAGCCATACTGAGCTGCCTCGAGGTGGTCAGGTCAAAAGCAACAGGATCCCTTAATCCGGTGCAGGAAGAATTTGCCAACCGTGCCTTTGAAAGAACAGAGCTCCTTTCGGGCTTTATAAAAGATCTGCTTAACCTGACAAGGAAGCGGCTGAAACACGATTATGAGCTGGAAGAATTCCTCCTGACTGATCTGATCAACAAAGTTGTAAAACCTGTTCAGACACTTGCCAGGGATAAATCGATCGACTTTGATATTTATATCGATAAGGCAATCGGTATGGTAACAGGAAATCCTTATACCATTGAAGAATTGTACTCAAATCTCCTTTTAAATGCTGTAAAATACACTCCCTCAGGCGGGCGTATTGAACTGACCATAAAGAGTCGCCATAACCATTTTGTAACGGAAATATCGGATTCCGGGATAGGAATACCAAAAGAAGATCTCATAAAAGTATTTGATGAATTTTACCGGGCATCGAATGTTCCCAAAGACATCAAAACAGGGTCTGGACTGGGTCTTTCTATTGTAAAACAGATCATTGAAGATCATAAAGGTAAAATATGGGCAGAGAGTGCAATAGGTATCTGGACGAAGTTCACTTTCATACTGCCGAAGAATCCGGCCCTGATTCCCTGAATCAAATTTTCGAATCGGAAATTGAATTTACCTTAATAATTGCATAACACAAGTGATAAATATATAAATAACAATTATGTATGAAGTAATAGTTTTTAAAAATTTTCGAACAGACCGAAAAATAGAATGCAGAAATTGAAATTATTTCAAACAATTATTATAAATTGAACCATGAAAACTGAATTTTAACAAATATGACCCGTATATGAAGAAGAATTTATCAGGATTACTTATTATTTCAGCCGGGATTGTTCTCTTTTTAACAAGCTGCGGAAGTATGAAAACAATGTCGCTCAACTCGATTGAACTTACGACTCAGCTCAAACCGGGGATGACATACAATGAGGTTGAATCCTTACTCGGAAAGCCAAAGTCATCTATGGTTTCGGGTGATAAACTGATCGCAAGGTGGAACCTTCAGCAGATGTGGAAAGGTTATATTCCCTACGACATGATATTTAACTCAGTAGACCAGACACTTATTTCATGGGCGGAAAATACAAAGGCCTGGGATGCTCAGCAGGCACAACTGAAAATTGTTGCTGATGAGGTTCAGAAACAGGCTGCTGCGAGTAATCAGGGCGGAGGTTCGGGAGGCGGACCTGCTCCTTCATTTGAAAATAATCCTGATCTTATGAATTATTTCAAGGGCAAGTGGTACAGTTTCACATCTGCCGGCTATGGATATACAGCAAGTTCAGAGAGAACAATATCGCTGTGCGGCGAAGGAACATATAAGGCTTCTTTTGAGTCAGGCTATTCAGGAACCAGCCAGGGATGGGGCCAGGCTACACAGGGCGGAGGAGCCGGAACATGGAGGATTACCGGAAATAAAACTGAAGGGACTATAGTCACAACAAGTCCGGGAGGCCAATCAACAACATATAAATATAAGTCCTGCGGCGACGGATGCATATATCTTGGCAGTTACAAATATGCTTATGCCGGTGCCCCGGAATGCAGATAATGAAATTTTACCCAATCGCCATTAAAAACATTGGAATATTAATTTCAGATCTTTCAAAAGTAGCATTAATTCTCTGACGTGATCGAATAAAAGACCGTGAATAGAAACGCCTTCCATGGCATTTCTATTCTATTTCTATCAAATTTATGAATCAGGCGTTTCTGCTATTTCATTCAATTTCAATGTATCAATGTTAATTATCTGATTTTTTGTTGTTATCCTGTGCAAACGATTACCTTTGACCTCTCAATTATTATAAAAATTTATAAATGAAAGGATTAAGAATCGGGGATCTTGCTATTTCCGTTCCTGTTATACAGGGAGGAATGGGAGTGGGTATTTCACTTTCAGGATTAGCCGCAGCAGTGGCAAACGAAGGAGGGATTGGGGTGATTTCCAGTGCAGGTCTGGGGCTGCTTTACAGGCATTTTTCTGAGAACTTTCTTGAAGCCAGTATTCAGGGTCTTAAGGAGGAGATAAGAAAAGCCAGAGAAAAAACCAGAGGTATCATAGGAGTCAATGTTATGGTTGCCATGACAAATTTTGTGGATATGATAAAAACCTCCATCTCTGAAAAGGTTGATATAATTATAGCAGGTGCGGGACTTCCACTTGATTTACCTTCTTTTTTAAAGAAAGACAGCATTACAAAACTTGTCCCCATTGTTTCATCAGCCAGAGCAACCAGGATAATCTGTGAAAAATGGAAATCAAACTATGATTATCTTCCCGATGCTGTTATTGTTGAAGGACCCAAGGCCGGAGGTCATCTTGGATTTAAGGAAGAACAGATCGGAGATGAAAATTTTACACTCGAGAAGCTTGTTCCTGAAATAGTCAATGAGCTTAAAACATTTGAAGAAAAATACAATAAACC
>DNOQ01000261.1:3778-4916 GCA_003501665.1 Bacteroidales bacterium
AATTTTGAAAATGGTTTTGCTTTTGCCGGAAGCAATGCATTCAGAGCAACTAAAATTTCATCAGTTAAGGAAATTTTCCAGTCACTGCTCGAGGAGTATCGTGAAAGTAAAGAATAATTACTGATTCTTCGAACAGATTATTTTCATACCTGGCATATTCTATAACATTTTCTGTAATTATATATCATACAATACTATATATAATACCCGGCTTAATTTGTTTTTCGAACAGATTTGAGAAATTGATCCCTGAATTATAGTTATTTCAAATTATTAGTTTAAATTGCTTCCCTGAAAACAGATTTTTGACTAATACTTATCTTATGTTACTTCATCAGCAATTCGTTCGCATGGCAAAGAAGCATGCTGCCAAAATGGCGATTATTGACAAATCCACAGGGAAGAATGTCAATTATTCCACGGCTCTGATAGGGGCTCTTATTCTGAGTTCAAAATTTGAAAAGTATGATAAGGGATTTATCGGCATAATGATTCCCACTTCAGCAGGATGTGCCTTAGCTACAGTGGGAGCATTAATGAGCGGCCGGATACCTGTAATGATCAACTATTCCACAGGCGCAGAATCAAATGCAAAGTATGCCCAGAAGAAATGTAAATTCAAAACAATTATAACTTCAAAAGCCCTGCTGGAAAAAATCAACTGTCCGCTGATTGATGGTATGGTACTGATTGAGGATATAATGGCAGGCGTCACCACAGGTGATAAACTGAAGGCGGCTCTCAGGAGCAAACTTCCTGTTAATATACTCCTCAGGTGTATTCATAAGGGGGATGAAGGTGATTCAATAGTGATTTTATTTACAAGCGGAAGTGAAAAAGACCCAAAGGCAGTACCGCTTTCTCACCGCAACATTTCAGCAAATATTAAAAGTTTCGGTGACTATGTGGGAATTAATGAATCGGATGTTCTGCTGGCAAATCTGGTCTTTTACCATGTATTCGGATTAACGGTTAATCTCTGGGTTCCTTTATATTATGGCATGACCATGATAACTTATGCCAATCCTCTTGATTTCCAAACAATCAGTAAGATAGCCCGTGAGGAAAAGCCGACGATTATGGTAGCTACCCCGAGTTTCTACTGGGGTTATCTCAACAAATCAGAACCAGGGGATTT
>DNOQ01000534.1 GCA_003501665.1 Bacteroidales bacterium
ATAGGATCAGCAGTTGTAGCTTCTCATTTCCCGACGGATCTAAGCGCCCATATATCACTCAGACCAGTAAGGTATCCTCTGGGTTTTCAGGTGTGGACAATAAGGGAGCAGGTCATTAAAGACTTTGCAGGGACAATGAAAATGATGGCAGGGATGGGATACCGGAGTGTTGAAATGTGCTCACCTCCCGGATATGAAAGTTCGGGATTCGGGCCGCTTATGAAGATGACGGGTAAGGAGATGCGACAGATAGTCAATGATACCGGCATGCAACTCGAAAGCACCCATTATGGAATGAATGAATTGCGGAATAATCTTGATGACCGCATCAAATGGGCATCAGAATCGGGGCAGAAGCAAATGATACTATCGAGTTTCGGCTTACCAAAAGATGCCACTATGAGCGACTGGTTGAAAGCAGCAGATGAATTGAATAAAACAGGTGAAAAAACAAAAAAAGCAGGTATTCAGACGGGATTCCATAATCATCATACCGAATTTGCAAAGATAGATGATGTGCTTATCTATGATGCCCTGCTCAGGCAGTTTGATCCGGAACTGGTTAAAATGCAGTTCCAGGTAGCTGTCATTAATATTGGATTTAAAGCTGCAGACTATTTTAACAGTTATCCCGGAAGGTTCATTTCGGCACATCTCGCTGACTATTCGGTGCTTGAACAAAAAAGTGTTCCGCTCGGAAAAGGAATCGTTGACTGGAAAGAATTCTTTAATGCCGCAGGTAAGGGTGGAGTGAAAAACATCTTTGTGGAGATGGATCCGGCAACTTTCAAGGAGAGTGCCCGGTTTATTCAGAACTTACAATATTAAAATAAATCTGGAAAAAATATAGGGGGAAGAATGGGCGGGAGTAATATACTTATGTAACAGCTGATTTATTGATGATTACCGATAGTCATATAAAAGAAAGTTAACAGCTAATCACTTCTGTTTTCTTGCCACCATATTATTATCGAGAAGCCTGCTGTTATATGTCTGTATGATTGCTTTCAGCTTGTTTACCATTACAGACATCAGTTCAGGCTCTTCATTCATTATGTTTGATTCGAGAAATTTATCATTTCTGAAGTTATACAATCCCACTGGTTTATAGTCGATCATTATGAGAATATGATCTTTCATATACAGATGATAAGTGCTGCCGTTTGTATTAAATGCAAAGGACTCGTATGAATCATCAAACAGGTCATTACCAAAAGCGATGAATTCCTCATCATAATTCAGATAGTTGAGAATTGTCGGCATGATATCGATCTGTTGGGCAATCCTGTTCTTCTTTCCTATGTAAGAACTTTCGGGTTTATACAGAATTACCGGAACCGAGTAAAAACCGAAACTGTTCTGGAATTCCTTATGTATCGATTCGTTTGTATGATCAGCAGTAATTACGAACAGGGTATTTCTGAAGAAAGGCTGATCTGATATTTTCCTGAAAAATTCTCTGAGGGCAAAATCTGTATATCCGATAACCTCTGCTATAGGGACAGGGCCTTTTTTGAATTTCCCCTTATATTTCTCAGGGACGATGAAAGGATGGTGTGATGAAAGGGAAAAGATGGATGCAAGGAAAGGCTGGGGAAACTCCTTCATTTTCCCGGCAAAAAACCTAAAAAAGGGCTCGTCCCATATTCCCCACATTCCGTCGGTATCACCGCTGTAAGGGTATTGTTCATAGCTTACATAGTTATCAAAGCCCGACATTTTTGCAAAGGAATCGAATCCCATTGATCCGCTGAGTGCACCGTGAAAGAAAGTTGTATACCAGCCTTTCTTTTTTAAGTGTGATGCAAGGCCTTCTATCTGATTATTTGCATAATGTGAGATTGTATACGGTGTTTCGAGGGATGGTATTGATGCAAGTATAGACGGCATTGCATCGATCGATTTCTTGCCGTTTGCAAGTGACACATCGAAAGTGAGGCTTACACTGATCAAAGAGTCAAGAAAAGGTGTATAACCTGTATAGGTACCTCCGTCGAGGTCTCTGTTCAAAGCGCCAATATACTCTCGTCCGAAGCTTTCAAGGATTATTATAACAACATTTTCATAACTCATTTTTTTCTCCAGCGACGGAACATAATGAGGATTATAAATTTCTTTCAGTTCCACTTCATCAAAAAATAGTTTTCTGTCAAGCGGTTTTTTGCCTGATGTTCTGAATATACTGAAGGGAGTGTTAAGGACAATAGCCACATCCTTCGGATCGTTCACATAGCGGGCTGCATTGCTGATTGAAATGGGACGTGTTGATTCATTCAGGCTTCCGCGGGCGCCACCGATCACCAGGCCGGCAATAATCGGCACTAAAAGAACATTTACAATAATATAGGAAGTTCTTTTTACAGGTTTTGGTTTAACCGGTTCTACCTTATTATAAAGGAACACCATGAGTACCCAGATAAATATACAGAACAAGGTTGCGGGCCAGTAGTCGATAATAAATTTGATAAGCATCTTCAGTACATTCGGTTCTCCGTCGAAAGTTCCGAAGACATCGGATGTTGCCCTTTTATATACGAACCTGTAATAAACAAAATCGGCGCTGTTTGCAGCAAAAGCGATTCCGTTTGTAATAAAGAACAGGTATTTTAATGATTTCTGATATATCCTGTCATACCTGAAATCGAACGGAAGAGTATTCATTAATATGAAGATCATATTAATGTAGACTGTTGCCGATATATCGAACAATAATCCTCCGCGGAGGATTAAAAAGAATTCTCCAGGAGTTATTCCGGGAAACATTTTATGGTTAAAAACATAAAATCCCACCCTTGAGAGCGAGAACAGGAACAGGATAATTAATATCCTGTAAATCAGGATAATATATATATTTCTGGAGAGTAACCAATTTTTCATCAGACCCATAAAATATAATGATTTATTATAAATCATGCTTCAGATATTTCATTCTGAAGCAGGGGTATAAAAGTATAAAAACAATCGACCTGATACAAGAATGATATTTTTAATAGTGTCCGGCTAAATTTATTAAATGTGAGTTAACCTATTAATTTTAATCATCTTTAATACTTCCGTCGAATCAATGGAAGGAACGGAGATGTTAAAAAACGAGGGGATTGCTATAAGCGCAATCCCCTGTAATAATATTTTATAAGATACAGATTATTTTTCCTGTTTATCTTCGATAAGTTCCTTCAGATTTTTGCTATTGAAGTCCTCAAGGAACTTGCTTGCACGTTTTTTTGCACCAATGCCAATGAAAGTGAACAGAACCAGCAACACTGCCAGAATGATTACAATTATCTTTGATGTTCCGGTATCGGCTTTTAATGCCTGAGTAAGTCCGTGATACATAAGATACAGTCCATACAGGGAAACTGCCAGGCTGATAAATGAACCCAGGGTTATGTTTATACCTGTAAAGACTCCGAGAAGGGCCGATATGGGCATCATTACCATCAATGCCGCAGTAACTCTGATATTTGATTCAAAATCGGTAGTACCCTTGCATATTGCAGAAATAACAAGGAGAATGACTGCCCCAATGAATAATCCTATAATAGCAGCCACTATATACCATATAATCGCCATAAAACCAACAGCTCCTCCCATCATACCAGATGAGAGTGATCCGATCTTCAGGAGGCTCCAGATGAAAGCAATTATTCCAGCCAGTACACCATAAATCACTGCCTTGATCAAAGGTTCTGCAATACCTCCCGTTGTCTTCATTGTCGAGAAATATGCTTTTGGATCTTTCAGGACATCCTTCGATTCCTTAATGAGTGCATTAAAATCAAATGTAGAATTACCCATAGTTTATTATTTTAAGGTTTATAGTTAAGTACTACAAGGTAGCAAAAATTTAATTTAAGCAAACGGTTAAAGAAATAATTATCTGAAAAAGCTTATTCAAGATAAGTATATCCATAGAGTCCCGATCTGTAATTTGAAAGGAATTCTCTTCCCTCCTCGAGTGTTATAATGCCGCTTTTGACAGATGAGGTGACCCATGACTCAACAGTTCTTACCATTTTTTTCGGACTGTACTGAACATATTCAAGAACTTCAGCTATTGTTTCTCCGTCAATCACCTGATCGATCTTATATCCATCCTCATCTACCGATACATGTACAGCATTTGTATCACCGAAAAGGTTATGAAGGTCTCCCAGAATCTCCTGGTAAGCTCCCACGAGGAAGACTCCCAGATAATAAGGCTCCCGTGGTTTAAGTTGATGAACTGGCAGAAAATGTGAATTATTGCGGGTTGCAATGAAATTGTCGATTTTGCCGTCGGAATCACAGGTCATATCCTGTATGGTGGCGGCTACTGTTGGTTGTTCATTAAGCCGGTGAATAGGCATTATAGGAAATATCTGATCTATTGCCCATGCATCGGGAAGTGACTGGAAGAGTGAAAAATTACAAAAATATTTGTCTGACAGTATCCTGGAAATCTGTCTGAGTTCTTCCGGAACGT
>DNOQ01000317.1 GCA_003501665.1 Bacteroidales bacterium
GTCAGCCATCTCCTGAGATACAAATCTGCCGATGGGAATTTCACCCTTACCTACATAATATGCCAGATGTTCTTCGATGGTATTAATACTCAGCTTTCTCTCTTCGGCTATCTCTGCAACTGTCTTACCTTCCCTGAAAAGATCGTAACTTATTTTCTTCGTTTCTTCCTTTACCTTTTTTTCTTTCTTTTTCTCAGTAAGGGATAAATCTGGCGGTTCAATATTTTCTTTCGTGCAATATGAAATAATGATATCTAAAAGCTCTTCACCGTATTTTTCAGATTTCTTTGTACCCATACCCTTTATCTGTTTAAGAGCATGCAATGACTGAGGTACAAAATTTGCCAGAGTAACCATTGTTTTCTGAGGCAGTATCATGTAATGGGGGAGGTCCGTTTCCTTAGCTTTATTATTACGCCATTTCTTAAGACGGCTTAATAATACAGGGTGTTTAATAATTCCTGAAGTATCTTCCACTGAAGTAATATGATGAGACCTGACTGCAGGAATATCAATGGCCGATTTTGCCCTGGCATCAAGATATTTGCCGGTCTCAAAACCCGGTCTGACAGCATTAAGGCAGGCCAGCTTTGTGATTCCCTCCTTTCTTGTTCGCTCCAAAGCCTCAGTAACCGATTTACGGACTGTACTATTATCTGTTTCCACCGTAAAACCGATCAGTATTTCTTTCAGGTCAGCTTCGAGTTTATCCGAGAAGTAAACGGCTGCTTTTTTTACCCTTTCCTGCAGGGGAATATTTGATTCAACATCAGGATCCCTGTTTAACAGAATTGTCAGTTGAAGCTGAAACTTTTCTGAGACTTCAAGAAGGTCTGTCCTGGCTGCAGATAATATATTTTCAAGTCGTTCACGTGGATTTCCCAACAATTTGTCATTGTGTTCATTGACTATCTTAAGACAATAATTGAGCTTATTTGTAAGGTCAGAAAAATCGAAAAGCTCTGAAAGCAACTGCCGCCGGTAAGCTTTTTTCGACTCTGCAAGCTGGTTCCGGTCGGGTTGATTTTGTAATGGACCATTAATAAATCCGGAAACAACCGGGTTATCTATAAAGCTTCGCCTGCTGATCCGGCTGCTTAGTACAAGTCCGTCTAATGTACGGCACCGGCTGAGGGCTACATACACCTGTCCATGTGCAAAAGCAGCGCATGCATCAATTACGGCCCTGTCGAAAGTAAGTCCCTGACTCTTATGAATTGTTATTGCCCAGGCTAATTTGAGAGGATATTGCGTAAATGTTCCAATCACTGTCTCCTCAATCTCTTTGGTCTCTTCATTAAGAGTATATTTCACATTTTGCCATTCCACCATCTCAACCCTGATGCTGAAATCGTCGTCGGGACACTTAACAACAATTATGTCGTCTTCAAATGATTTTACCTTCCCTATTTTGCCGTTAAAGAAAAGCCTGTCACCCGATAAATCATTCTTTATAAACATAACCTGGGCTCCTGTCTTCAGGATCAGTTCACTGGCATTAGGGTAGGAGAGCTCCGGAAAGTCATCCTTGATTGTGGCTGTGAATGAATGAGTTTTGCCCGCTAGTTTTTCAAGTTTTGAATCATTTATTGCCTGAGCCTGATAATTATGAGTTGTAAGAGTAATATATCCCCCTCCGGAATCAGGGTCAAAATCAGGTATATATCTTTTATTAAGTTCAGTCAGCACCTCCTGATTCACATCATTGTCGCGGACCTTATTAAGCAGGTCAATAAAAACCTGATCATCCTGCCTGTAAATATGTTTCAACTCAATGGTCACATAGTCGGTGCTGCCGAGGGCTCTGCTTCCGAAGAAAAAATAAGAATCATAATATTTATTAAGTATTTCACTGTCTTCGTCTTTGACAACCGGAGCAAGCTGTTGAAGGTCACCGATCATCAGCAGTTGCATCCCACCAAATGGCATATAACGGTTTTTATATCTCCTCAATGCAGAATCAACTGCGTCGAGTGTATCAGCTCTCACCATACTTATCTCATCAATAATGAGAAGGTCAAGGCTTTTAATTATATTGATCTTTTCGCGGCTCATTTTATATCCGGGCGGATCATTACGATCTGCCTGGCCTGTACTACTGTTTCCCGGCAGGTAAAACGAAGGAATGTAAGGGTGAAACGGCAATTGAAAAAAAGAATGTATTGTAACACCTCCTGCATTTATTGCAGCCACGCCTGTCGGTGCGACAACTATCATCCGTTTTGGGGATATATTTTTCAGGTCTTTCAGGAAGGTGGTTTTTCCTGTACCTGCTTTTCCCGTAAGAAAGATGTTGCGGTTTGTATATTTAACAAAGTCAAAAGCTAACTGAAGATCCTGGTTTGTGGCAGTTTCCATATTAAGGCATAAAATTATAAATATATCTGTTGCAGCGGGAGCCTGAATTTGAATATTTTTGTTTACAGCCTTGTGTTGCGTCAGGAATAATTCAGGCTAAAATCGTTTACTGGTAATTTTTTGCTTGATCCGCAGGAAGTCAGAAATATAAAGAAGTCGCTAAGGTGCTAACAACGGGCAATCTCAAAAAGTCAGAAGAATGCTTCAGAATTTTCAAATTTTTTTTTTAATCATAAAAGTGTTTATTTATAAGGATTTGGTGTTGGAAGTTTTACACCCGTTTCTGCCAGCTTCTCAGTGAGTAGTTTTTTCAATTCTTCTGTTTTTT
>DNOQ01000616.1 GCA_003501665.1 Bacteroidales bacterium
GTGAAGGAAATTTAAATTTTTTTCTGTTAAAATATTTTCCCAATTTTAATCCATTATTTTTTTCTGGTTTTAATCTTTTAATACAATGCGGAATTCAGCCTGGAATGACTTAATCAGACTTATTGACGGAGAAAAGCTGAACTATCAGCCGGCCGGGTTTATTATTGACAGTCCCTGGATACCCGGATGGTACGGTATTTCAACCGTTGATTATTACTCTTCGGATGAGTTATGGCTGAAATCTAATATTAAAGCTGCAGAGACTTTCCCCGAAATCTGGTTTATGCCAGGATTCTGGTCAGAGTATGGAATGTGTACGGAACCATCAGCATACGGATCGCGAATGGTATTCCGGGAAGACAATCTTCCTCATGCCGATAAAGTTT
This sequence comes from Bacteroidales bacterium, assembly GCA_003501665.1. Lineage (GTDB taxonomy): Bacteria > Bacteroidota > Bacteroidia > Bacteroidales > VadinHA17 > LD21. The sequence goes on from DNOQ01000616.1 coordinate 387, forward strand.
TGTCAGGCATTGAAGAGGCAGACAGGCTTCCACAGCCGAATGTCAAGACCGATGGTCTTCTTCCGTTCATGATCAGGCGCCTTAAGAGAAATGAAAAAGCGATCATTGATGCGGATCATCAGATAAGGTTTGCAGTAGCGAGAGGGCCCATGAATATTGCCAGTTTTTTGATGGGGACTACTGAATTTATGACAGCTCTTGCCCTTGATCCGGAAAATTCTCATAAATTGCTGGGGAAGATCACTCAGTTCGTTTGTGACTGGCTCCGCTGGCAGAAGGAGTGTTTCCCTTCAATTGACGGGGTCCTTCTCCTTGATGATATAATAGGATTTATCGGCGAAGCCGAATTCAGTGATTTTGCTCTTCCATATTTTAAAAAGATCTTCAATACGGCAGATACAAAAGTCAGGTTTCTTCATAATGATGCTGACGGACTGATAACTGCCGCAAAACTAAAAGAAATGGGAGTCAATATGTTCAATTTCTCCTTTAATCATACCATGGGAGAAATAAGGGAACTTGCAGGAGCGGATGCAGTCCTTGTTGGTAATATACCTGCAAGAGATGTTCTTGCAGCCGGTACCCCCGGACAGGTTGAAGAAGCAGTGAAAAAAGCATTCGGAGAGATCAGCACCCACGAACGGATTATCTGGTCAGCCGGAGGAGGAATGCCACCTGAAGTAAAGAATGAGAACATATATTCATTCATAGAGGCAGTCAGAATAAATTCTGTGTGATCAGAAAGTTCTCTTATATTTTTAATTAATCAGAATAAAGCAAAACGATATGAGAAAAATACTTTATTTAACAGTCATTGTTATGATCCTTTCATCCTGCGGATCGGGGGGATCGAAACAGCAAAAGTCAAAATCCGGTAATGATATGGAAAGCAAATACCAGGTAAGCCTGATGACAGTTGATCCGGGGCATTTCCATGCCGCCCTGGTACAGAGAAAAATGTACACAGAGGTCAATCCGGTTGTTAATGTCTATGCCCCTGAAGGGCCCGATTATCTTCAGCATCTGGGCAGGATCAGAGGATTCAATGAGCGTAGCGCTGATCCGACCTCGTGGGATGTAATTGTATTTACAGGAGATGATTTCTTTGAGAAAATGCTGGAAGAGAGACCCGGAAATGTAGTGGTTCTTTCAGGTAACAATCTGAAAAAATCGGAATATATAACAAGATCGGTCAATGCCGGATTGAATGTATATGCTGATAAGCCGATGATAATAACTCCGGAAGATTTCCCGATACTTGAAGAGGCTTTTAAGGTTGCCGGTGAAAAAGGGATATTGATTTATGATATTATGACGGAGAGGTTTGAAGTGACCACCATTCTCCAGAAACTTCTTTCTTTGAATGAAGAGGTTTTCGGGAAACTTACACCAGGTACTCAGAAGGAGCCGGCAGTCTCCAAGATCAGTGTTCACCATTTTCTGAAAATGGTTGCAGGTGCACCCAATATAAGACCCGGATGGTTTTTTGATGTTGAACAGCAGGGAGAGGGAATTGTCGATGTAACAACTCATCTTGTCGACCTGGTACAGTGGGAATGTTTTCCTGAACAGATTCTTTCTCCGGATGATGTGGATGTTGTTGAAGCAAAGCGCTGGCCAACGGTTATAACTAAAGATCAGTTCAGGGCAGTCACCAATCTTGACCAGTTCCCGGATTATCTTCAGAAAGATATAAAAAACGGTAATCTGAATGTTTTTGCGAATGGTGAAATGATTTATAAGTTGAAGGGTATCTGGGCTAAGGTTTCAGTTGAATGGAAATATGAGGCTCCACCCGGAACAGGCGACACTCATTATTCGGTTATGAGGGGAACCAAATGTGACATTGTAATTAAACAGGGTAAAGAGGAAAAATTCAAACCGACACTCTATATTGAAAATATGAAAGGAACATCGGTAAAAGAATTTTCCGGAACATTACAGAAAGCCCTTGCATCATTGCCTTATGACGGACTGACGATAGAACCTGCCGGCTTAACTTCATTGAAGATCAATATTCCTGACAAATACAGAATCACACATGAAGAACACTTCGGCCAGGTGACGGAAAAATTCCTGGAATATATGAAAGATGGCAAACTTCCCGACTGGGAGGTGCCGGGCATGATCACCAAGTATCATACGACAACCAGTGCGCTGATGAAGGCGAGGGGGAACTAATAAAGCGATGAGTCATAAGTTGTGAGCGATGAGATAAAACTCACCGCTCACCGCTTACCGCTTCTGAATCGGTTATAAATTTCCTTAGCTGAATAAATCCTCTATCACCATCGAATAGAGTTCGCTGAGTTGTATACCGGCGGCGGCAGCCTGCTTCGGGATCAGGCTCTCTTCTGTCATTCCCGGAACAGTATTTATCTCCAGGAATAAAGGTTTATTGTCAACAATTATGAAATCGACCCTGACAATTCCCCTGCAGCCAAGCAGATCGGAAATTTCAGAACCAAGCCTCTGTATCTCATCAGTTATGATTTCAGAAAGATCTGCCGGCGTTATTTCATCAGATTTCCCGGCTGTATATTTTGCTTCATAATCGAAGAATTCATTACTGCTGATTATCTCTGTTACGGGCAGGACAATTTTTCTGGAAAGAGTTTTTACAACACCGCACGCCACTTCCCTTCCTTTCATAAATGATTCAATAATAACTTCGTCACTTTCCCTGAATGCATCTGAAACGGCCTGTTGGAGTTCTTCGGGTTTCTTCACTTTTGATACGCCGAAACTTGAGCCGCTGTCATTGGGCTTGACAAAGCAGGGCAATCCAATCCTTTTAATAATGTTTGAAGGATCAATTGTTTCGCCTTTTCTCAGGAGTATGTTAAATGCCATCGGGATATTATATTCCTTCAGAAACAACTTACAGGCATGCTTGTTGAAGGTAAGTGCGGAACAGAAGGAGCTGCAACCCGTATAGGGGATCTGCATCATGTCAAAATAACCCTGAAGCTGGCCATTCTCGCCTGGCTTGCCGTGTATTGCAATGAAAACAGCATCAAAACGTATTATATTATCATCCACATCAAGTGTGAAATTATTCTTATCAATGCTGTGATACCTCCCTTTCGGATCTTCCCAGTACCAGTTCACATTCTTAATAATTATTATATAGACCTTATATCCGGATGAGATCAACTTACTGACTTCAACCGCGCTCTTTACCGATATTTCATATTCAGACGAATCTCCGCCCGCCACAATAGCAATCGTTCTCATATTTGATCAATAATATAATTTTCAAATTTAATACCTTTGAGTAAATTTAAAAGAATATACAAAATGAAAAAAGGTTGTTTAATCTGGATTATAGTCGGAGTAATTATCGGACTTATTGTTCTCGGGACAGTATCCTGGGGAGTGAAAACATATAATAAAATGATAGGTCTTCAGGAGAGTGTTACCAGCCAGTGGGGCAATGTGGAGACCCAGTATCAGAGGAGAGCTGATCTGATTCCTAATTTCGTGAATACAGTAAAAGGAGCCGCTGAATTTGAGCAGGAGACCCTTACAAGGGTTATTGAAGCAAGGGCAAAAGCCACACAGGTTACTATCGATCCAAACAATATGACAGCTGAGAATATACAGCAGTATCAGGCTGTTCAGAGTGAAGTGAGTTCTGCGTTATCGAGACTGATGGTTGTAGTCGAGAGATATCCCGACATTAAGGCAACACAGAATTTCAGGGACCTTCAGGTCACACTTGAAGGAACTGAAAACAGGATATCTGTTGAAAGGCGGAAATTCAATGAAGTTGCTCAACAGTTCAATACTTATATAAAAAGGTTTCCGGCAAATATAATTGCAGGATGGTACGACTTCAGGGAGAAACCTTATTTTGAATCGATGGAGGGAGCTGAAAGAACCCCGGAAGTCAGGTTTTGATATTCACGTAAAATGAATAAATGAAGGCTTCAGAATTTTTTACAAAAGAAAAGCTGGATCAGATCCGTGATTCAATCAAAGAAGCTGAAAATACAACCTCGGGGGAGATCAGGGTTCACATCGAGACGAGGCTTACGGGTGATGTACTTGACAGGGCTGCATGGATATTTAAGAGGATAGGAATGCACGGAACAGCCGACAGAAATGGAGTGCTCTTTTATCTTGCACTGGAAAACAGAAAATTTGCCGTTATAGGCGACCACGGTATAAATGCCAGAGTTCCTGAAGATTTCTGGGATAATATAAAAAAATCCCTTGAAATGAATTTTAATGAAGGGAAGTTCACTGAAGGACTTGTGGAAGGGATTCTTATGACAGGCAGACAGATGAAGGAACATTTTCCGGTTCAGAAGAATGATATTAATGAACTGCCTGATGAAATCTCATTTGATGATCCGTCTTTAACAGGAATGGTATGATTAATAAAAATTCGCTGAAACTTACTTTCTTATTTTTTCTGATACTCTCCTTATCGTGGAGGATTTTTGCTCAGGATTTTCCTCTGAAGCCATATCCCTCGATGCTGGTAAACGATCTGGCAGGAATGCTTAACAACAGGGAGGTAAGCGCACTCGAAAATAAGCTTGTCGCTTTCAATGATTCCACCTCCACGCAGATAGCTGTTGTAACCATAAGTGATCTGAAAGGATATGCTGTAGCTGATTATGCCCAGAGGCTTGCAGAAAACTGGGGGATAGGGCAAAAAGGTCTCGATAATGGAATTCTTATCCTTGTTAAACCCAGGACAGATGATTCGATGGGACAGGTTTCGATTGCCCAGGGCTATGGACTTGAAGGGGCCATACCCGATATAGTATGCGCACAGATAATTGATAATGAAATACTTCCGGCATTCAGGCAGGGTGATTACTACACGGGGTTGGATAAAGCCACAGACGTGCTGATGAAGCTTGCCAGTGGTGAATTCAGTGCTGATGAATATGGAAATTCAGGGGGTGATGCCGGAGCGCTTACTGCCTTCATCGTATTTCTGGTTATTATTATCATAATCATGTTTATGCGCAGCAGTGGCGGAAGAAACCAGAAACATATAAGTGATAAGGGATTGCCCTTCTGGCTGCTTCTTTCGATGATGAATTCGGGCAGCAGTTCCCACAAGGGCTCCTGGGGAGGGTTTTCAGGCGGCGGTGGCAGAGGAGGTGGCGGCTTTGGCGGCTTTGGCGGCGGCAGTTTCGGTGGCGGCGGAGCCAGTGGCAGCTGGTAGTGAAAGTAGCATCCCCGTTACAGTCTTTGCGAGGAGTCCTGCCTGAAGCAGGACTACGAAGCAAACCGTCCCGGGTTTTGTTATCAAAGCATCATCCCGTTGCAGTCCTTGCGAGGAATCCCGCCGTACCCGTCCGGTAAACTTACAGCATATAAAATCGGGATGACGAAGCAATCCGTTCCGAATATTACTGCCTCCCCGAAATATAATTCCGCCACTTCTCAATTACCTTTTGCATATCATCAGGCAGTTCCGAATCAAATGAAAGTCTCTTCCCTGTTACCGGATGATCAAATGCCAGGCTCCTGGCATGTAATGCCTGTCTTGGCAGTATCTGAAAGCAGTTCCTTACAAACGACTGGTATTTCGAAAATGTAGTTCCTTTCAGGATCCGGTCGCCTCCATATTCATCATCATTAAATACGGGATGCTTTATATAGCTGAAATGAACCCTTATCTGGTGTGTCCGTCCTGTCTCAAGCTTGCATTCAACAACGGATATATATCCTAAATCTTCAATTACCCTGTAATGTGTTACGGCAGGTTTACCCTGGCTGCCGTCCGGAAAGACCTGCATAATCTTTCTGTCACGGATATTTCTTGCTACATTACCGGTAATTGTACCTTCCCGGGGATCCGGTACACCCCACACAAGAGCAGTATATTTGCGGTCAGTTGTCCTGTCGTAAAACTGCTTTGAAAGCCGGTTAAGGGATAATTCATTTTTAGCAATGACAAGTATTCCCGAAGTATTTTTGTCAATCCTGTGAACCAGTCCGGGTCGGAGCTCTCCGGTTGAAAAGAGCGGCAGGTCTTTTAAATGCCACATAAGTGCATTTACAAGTGTTCCCGAATAGTTACCATAAGCAGGATGAACAACCATGCCCGGTTCTTTATTTATGACTATCACGTCATCGTCCTCATAAATAATATTAACAGGTATATCCTCCGGTATCAGTTCTATTTCCCTGGGAGGATTCGGAAGTACTATCTGAATAATATCATCGGGCTTTACCCTGTAACTTGGCTTTACAGGATTATTATTCACAAGGATATTTCCTGCGGTGGCCGCATCCCGGATCCTTGTTCTGGAGATGTTTTCGATCCTGGCAGAAAGATATTTATCGATCCGGAGGAGTGACTGGCCCGGGTCAACAATAAACCTGTAATGTTCAAACAGCTCCTGTGGTCCGGCAACTTCCTCTTCAGACATTTCAGAAAATCACTTTGATTTAATAAGGCGGCTGTATCCTGCCGGTCTGCCATTCCTTCTGAGAGTGACAATATATATACCCGTCTTCAATGATGAGATATCGACTTTATTATCCAGCCTTACCTTTATAAGTTCCCTTCCGTGAATATCATAAATGGCAACCTCATACAGGTAAGGACCATATAAATCCTTCGGGTCAAATGTTATATAATCTGTTGCCGGATTCGGAAAGAAATTTAATAAGGGTACGGTTTTGTAATATATATCATTGACCGAAGTATTAACCGGCGGTCCGACGACAGGTCTTATCATCAGGGTACCTGATTTCTGTGAAGTGAACCAGTTGCCGTTCATCCAGTAGAGCAGATTACCCCTGTGTGGAGTGTTAACATCAAATCCTGCATTGAGGAATGTTTCAGACCGCTGTTTCCAGCCGACATAAAAGTAGTTTTTCACTGCCACTCCTGAGGGGAGAAAGTAAGTATGGAATCCGTTAATGTCATTTCCCTGCTCCAGCATAACCTCCTGTCTCGAATATATTACATCTCCCGGCAAACCGTTATTATCGTTCCAGACCATCAGTCCGAATATCCTCTGGTTCGCATTCATATAACTGTCGTTGAAGCAGATGCTGATGGCTCTCAGCGTATCCTCGGTGAATGATCTGAAACGGAATGCCACCATGGCATTTCTTGATCCCAGTCCGTTGATCCCGTAGCCGGCTTCGGCAGAACCGTCGTCAAAGGCAAAATAATTACTGAATCTCTGGTAATAGACAACAGTATCGTTTCCCTTCGGGTCAAAATCATCGGTTACCAGCCAGCTGGTAACTTTGAAAAGTGCAGAATCCTCATTATTTGTATTGAAAGTATAAAAGAGATTGGCATTATAATCAACACTTGTAAGTGGATTGATATTGGTTGCTCCGGCTGAAAAGGAAACAGCTTCCGAATTTTTGTATACATCCCATATCCTGAAGTTCCTGGTCACATTCCTTATAATAGTGTCATTATTCCTGTAACTGATCGGGATTGTAGCGCCCATTTCCTGCAGATAAATCTTGTTGAAGTGTTTAAGCGGCATTGCTTCATGATTTTTAAGGAGCGACCGGAATGGTTTTCTGAATGCAACATCAGGGAATATTGTATCACCCTCGTTCCTGTTCCTGTCAAGGAGCACGTAATCGATATTCCAGTGATCACAATTTCCGATCATTGAAGGATCAATTTTGTTGGGGCTGAGGCTGGCATAGTTAATGAACCTGAACCTGAATCCTTTCTTAAGGAATCTGGCCTGATCGATTTTAAGTATTACGGGTTTGAATTTACCGGTAGAGTCGCCTGAAACTCTCCATACCGAATACCACCTCATTTCTTCCGGGGCATAGAAGTGAAGAGTAAGTGTGTCATTCTCTTCCGGCAGGTCTCCTAATCCTCCGGGTTGATAATAAAAGCTTAGCCAGATGTTTTCGGAAGCAGGGAAATTGAGATCAACAGGCTGTGATGTAAGATAATCTGCCCTGAATACAATATCGGAAGCCGTTTCATAAAGCCTGCCGGAGCTGTTGAGAGCATCAAATGTGGCAATTCCTGTTGTGACCTGTTTGTCGGAATATGTATTGTTTATGAAGACATACTCATCGCTCCACTTTCTTTTATCCGGGAATATCTCGTGTCCGGAAAAATCATCAAAAAACGGCAGCTTAAGTGTATCGGCTGAAAGCGATTTTGCATATTGTGATCGTTTGTTTTTAAGTAAAGGATTGGAGGTCAGTCCTGTAACAACCTCCTGCCCCGTTAAATGACCCGCACAGGTCAGAAAGAAAATAATATTTATCAATTTCCTTTTAATCATCAGGATCAGTTAACCTGTTTCGGGAATAAACCTGCTGTGGGAGCAGTACCGGAAAGTGAGAATGTTGTATCAGACGGAAGCTTGAGTGAATCGGTTGTCATCCAGAGATATATTGAAGATCCCAGTTGCAGCGTTGCATCTTCTCTGAATTCAGGATTCTGTTTATAAACAAAAGCTTTAAGGCTGTCTTCACCATTACGTATTGTATTATCAAAAATAAATGTTCCAAGGTTAAGCGAAGCACTCAGTATCCTGTCAGTTGCTGATGTAAGAGTCATTCCGATAAGGTATGGCACGGAAGCTCTCTGATTGCTGAGTCCTTTCCCAAGGACAAGATCGATCACCGAACCTTTCTGAATGGAATCTTTTGCGGCAATATCCCTGCCGTTATGTAACTGGTTAAGCACGATATTTACCGAGAGGTCTGGCTTGTATCTTAATGTCCCCATTACGAGACCCGAGCTTTCAATAAGTGCAATTGCCTGCCGCAGAGGAAGGTCAACCAGGTCGGGGACTGCTACCATTTCGGGACGGTGTGCGTTGACTGTAAGGGCGATATTCCTCCATTTCTTTACCCTGAATCCGGGTTTGGGATTCTGTTCAGCCACACATCCCAGCATAACATGAGAGGTATAGACTGAATCCACAACATGGAATCTCATTTTTGATTTTTTTGCCAGTGATCTGGTTGCTTCCATATTCAGACCAGTGAAATCGGGGACCGGAACTGCCTGTCCGTGTCGTGTATAAATATTCAACCCGATCAGCAATATCATTATGATGCCGAAGACAATAAGTAAAGCCATACCAATCTGTTTCAGGAACAGTCTGCTGATGATGAATTTTTTTAAGCTCATACAGGCATTATGTACATTAATGATAACGCAAATGTACAGATAAAATTATTAACAGATTCTGTTGTACAGGGAGTCCCGTTCCACCGGCTGATAGCCGGCTTCGCTTATAAGCCGGCAGATCTCTCCTGTTGTCATCGAAGGATGTGTCTCATCAGCCCCTGCCATTGAATAGATCTTTGTTGTATCATCTATAGTGCCATCCAGATCGTCGGTGCCGAATGACAGGCTCAGCCGGGCAATTATCTTTCCTGTCATCGGCCAGTAGGCCTTTATATGCGGTATGTTATCGAGAAAAATCCTGGATACGGCATAATTCCTTAAGTCTTCAATAATACTTACTTCACCGATATGTGACATAGTGTTGTTCGCTTTTTTGTATTTGAGGGGGATAAAGGCATTAAATCCTCCCGTTTTGTCCTGAAGAATCCGCAGCCTGTTCATGTGATCGATCCTGTGGGAATAGTTTTCCACGTGTCCGTAAAGCATGGTTGCATTCGATGGAATACCTGTTCTGTGTGCTTTTTCATGTATCGAAAGCCAGAGTTCCGAAGATGTTTTCTCACTGCTTATCATCTCTCTCAGGTTTTCGTCAAATATTTCTGCACCGCCCCCCGGAATTGAATCCAGACCGTATTCTTTAAGCTTTGCGAGACCATCTTCCATGCTCATTCCGGCCAGTCTGATCATATAATCGAGTTCAACGGCAGAAAATGCTTTTACATGAATAGATGGCCTGTGCGTCTTAATCTTATGTAAAAGACTCCCATACCAGTGAATGTCGTGTGAAGGGTGAACGCCGCCAACAATGTGAACTTCCGTAACATTTTTATCATCAAATCCTTTAACTATCTCAAGCATCTCTTCGTGACTGTAATCCCAGCTTTCCGGATCACCTGACGGCCTGCGGTAAGAACAGAACCGGCAATTATAGATGCATCTGTTTGTGGGTTCGATATGAAAATTTCTGTTATAATATGCAGAATTTCCGTTTATCCTTTTTCTTACAAGTGAAGATATCAGACCAAGAAAAGGAAGATCGGCCTTTTCATAAAGGATTAAACCTTCCTGTGGAGTGATCCGGATCCCCGAACCTGCCTTTTCTGCTATTTCTTTCAGATCACTGTCGTAGATATAATTCAGGAGTCGGGCCATGATTGTAAAAGTAACAAAAAAAGGTGCCTTTTCCGGCACCTTTCTGCAGATATTGTATGTTCAGATCAGGCCTTAAGCCTGAGTTCTGATGAAACTGTCAGTTTTTTTCTCCCCTTAGCCCTGCGGGCTGCCAGAACTCTTCTTCCACTGGGTGTCGACATTCTTTCCCTGAATCCATGCTTGTTTGCTCTTTTCCTTCTGGAAGGCTGAAAAGTCCTTTTCATTTGTCAAGAATTTTAATTTCCCTTGTTTAATTTGAGACCGCAAATATAGTTAATTTTTGAAAAAATTTACTATTGGGAATATTTTTACCTTTTTCTATAATAATGTATGCTCCGGGGGGCAAATAATCCGTTTTGACATCTACAAACAGGTCGCCCCTATGGGGCT
>DNOQ01000106.1 GCA_003501665.1 Bacteroidales bacterium
ATTCAGGCAGAAGAAGAAATCCCCTGTACTGCTTTTGCAGTTAACAGGAAAAATGAACCATTATACAGGGTGATCATAAAAGGCAACAGGATATCGGTGGAGTTTATACATATATTAACCGATGGAGGTGGGGGACTTGAATACCTGAAATCCCTGCTTTACACATACCTTACACTTACAGGCAACCATATAGATCCTTCCGGAGACATACTCCTGCCCGAGACACCTGTATCCGACGAGGAATATGAAGACGGGTATATCAAATTCTTTCAAAAATTACCACCTCCGGTTAAGCTTGTCAAAGCATGGTTTCTCCCTTTTAAACTTAAGGAGAGACCAAGGTTGAGTGTGATACGGGCTGAGGTTAAAGTTGATGAAATCCTTGAAGTATCACGAAAGTACAAAGTGTCTCTGACAGAATATTTTGTGTCGGTCTACCTTTTTTCGCTCCAGAAAATATATGATTCTGCCAAAAAAATTAACAGAAAAGAAAAACGAAAAGTCCTCAGGATTGAAGTACCTGTTGACATGAGGAAAATACTTCCAAGCAGGACTATGCGCAATTTTTCTCTTTTTGTATTACCTGAAATTGACCTCAGACTCGGAACTTATACATTTGAAGAGATATTGCGAACGGTGCATCACCAGTTACAGATAAGTACCGAAATCAAACAGATAACAAGATTCCTTTCATCGAATGTAGCTTATGAAAAACTTTTAATTGTAAGGATTCTGCCTTTGTTCATAAAAAAAATAATTATTGCAGCCATATACAGGAAACTTGCCTCAAAGCGCTGGACCGGCATGGTTACTAATCTCGGGCTGGTGAATATGCCTGAAGGCATGGAGGATCTGGTTGATTCTTTCGAGATCATTCCAACTCCGCCAAATAAAAAAGTGAAGGTATGCAATGGTCTGGTTTCTTATAAAGGCAAGCTTAGGATGTGTTTCTGTAATATCACACAATCAAATGAGCTCGAAAGGCAGATCCTGATACATCTTTCCAATGCGGGTATTCATGTTAAAATATTGAATAATAAATAAAAGCAATTATCATGGTTTTATGTAAAAATTGCGGAATCGAGCTGGATGACGGATTGAAACTTTGTCCCCTTTGTGGCAGGGATCAGGAAGATAATGGTGAGCAGGAAAAGATTTCGGTTAATTATCCATCAGGTATCCTTCAGCTTCAGAAAGCAGAGAACAGAAAGTATTACTGGGAATTAAGCGGAATAATAGCTTTTTCGGGAATTGCTGTTTGTACAATCATCGACCTTTTAATAAGCAAAGAACTGAAATGGTCACTTTTATCGGATGTTTCAATAGCAGCAGCATGGGTAATCCTGACTCTTTATCAATTTGCGCACAAAAAACCCCTGGTAATGATATCTTCCCTTTTGCTTACTAGTCTGGCATCTCTGTTTTTAATAGACCTGATTGCCACGGGCCGGGAATGGTTCTTTCCTGTAGGTCTTCCTGTAACAATTACACTGTTTGCTGCGGCAGGTATCGTCACTCTTCTGTATAAAGCAGTTTATCTGAAAGGGCTGAATATCATTGCTGCAGCATTTATGGTGTTATCGGGATTTTGCATTATACTGGAAATTATACTGGATAAATACATGGTTGGAGCCATTAATATCCGCTGGTCATTAATTGTATCTGTTTCAGTCCTTCCGGTTTCATTTGTACTATTCTTTTACTATTACCGCTTGAAAAAGGGAAACCGGCTTGAAAGTTTTTTCCATGTCTGATATTCAATACTTTTCCTGCCTGGTCATTTGATGTAAAAATCTTATGCATTTAATAATTCCTTTAATAATAACCGCTATCAACAGACATACTGCCAGAAACAAAATGATTGTGGGGGAACATGGAACATCCATAACCCATGAGAGATAAAGACCGGATATGGTTGCAATCCCTCCTGCCAGCAGTCCTATCAGTATTCTGATGATCCATCTTTTTGAAAAGAACGCCGATATTGAAGCGGGGATTATAAGAAATGCAAAAACTGTAAGTATTCCTCCGACTGCGACAGCTTCAACTATTATTATTCCAAATGTGAAGTAAAACAGAAAATCCCATAAACCGGGCCTTGCAATATTTGTTTCATCTGAATGATAGGCTAATGTGACAGCTTTGAATTTTTCACGGAAAAAATAATGAAATAATCCTATTACCAGTACAATAACAAACAATCTGAGAACCTGGTTCCATGATACCCATAATAGTGTTCCGGCAAGCATGTCATGAATATGCACATCCCCTCCGGCTCCTTTGTCCAGTATAATAACGGCACTTGTAGTGGCTACTGCATATGCTATTCCAATAATCGCTTCAAGCGGGATTTTCAGCTTCTTATTTTTAAGCAGCGTGAAAATGCCTGCAGCCAATAAACAAAACAGATAAGCCATAAAAGTTCTTGAATCATGCTCATGACCGTTATGACGGGTCACAACATTTAAATTGACAAGTACGAGAGAGGCGGCGCTGCCAAGTGCGGCAATCTGTGCCAGTGCAATATCAATAAAGATTATTTCCCTTTCAATGACATGGATCCCAAAATAGACCATGATGAAAATAAGGATCAGACATGCTAAAAACGGAGCCATCATGAAGTTTAATGAAGCTGTCATCATTCTTATTTTTTAATGGAAATTGTTTTAAATTTTTGTGCAGCAAGTTTCCCGAAAGCCAGAAAAAATACAGTAACACCGAGAAGAGTTACAATGGATGGTGCATTGGATATATCAAGAGTGTAAGAGATATACATCCCGAGAACTGATCCCAGGACGCCTATTATCCAGCTCCAGATGAACCTTTTCTTCCAGTTTTGTGTAAAAAGCGTTGCTGCGGCCGTAGGGGCAATCAGAAGTGTAAATACAAGAAATACTCCTCCGACGGGAACAGCTTTTACTATTGCCACACTGAATGTTATGTAGAATAATAACTCATAAGTTCTTGTTCTCCAAAGAGTATATGGCAATCCATTCCGGGTATCGGTAATCATGATAAATTGTTTCCGGAAGATCAGATGGATTATCCCGATAATCAGGAACATTATAAAGCAATAAAGGACTTTATCCCATGTTACCCATAACAGATTTCCGGTGATTGTTTTGGTAATAAAATTGGAACCGCCGGGGATCTTTTCGGCAAGCAGCATGGCAAGGCCCAGTCCTACGCAATATATTATTCCTATTATAGCTTCCTGTGGAATAACCTGCTTCCTTGATTTTGTCAATGCAAAGAGTGCAATAATAATTACCGTGAAGATGTATGAAATGAGCTGCACATTTAAAGATTCTTCGGCAAAGCCCAGGAGCAGACCGATCATTGTCCCCAAAGCAGCAATTTGCGCAACTGCAATATCGATAAAAATTATTCCACGGGATAATATGTGATTACCGAAATAGCTCAGTATCCCGGCCAGAAGAACACTGACGGTTATCGGGGCTGAAAGAAATAAGAGGTTATCTAACATTTTTTCTAATTTTCGTAATGCCGGGTTACTTAATATTTGTTTTGATCTGATCAATCCAGTAATCAACCAGTTTAAAATTATCATCAACACCCGGAATTGCATTTACGTGAAGAGGCAGGTAGAGTGCTTTGATCCCGGTTTTTGCCTCGATCATCTGTGCCGTTTTTTTCTCGAAATAGGTTGCAACGATCATTAATTTAATATTCTGATCCCTGATCATTTCAATCATGGTTTGAACATGTTTGGCCGAAGGTGGTATACCGGGTTTAGGTTCAATATATCCCAGTACCTCAAGTCCGAACAGACTTGTCATGTACGACCAGTTCTTATGATACGTAATGATGCGCTTACCCCGGAAAGAGAGCGCTTCCTTCAACCATCCGCCCAGTTGGTCAATCAGTTTACCTCCCTCATAAGGTCTCTCCAGGAATTTAAAGAGTGTA
>DNOQ01000505.1 GCA_003501665.1 Bacteroidales bacterium
GCCCGGATGGTGGAATGGTAGACACGCAGGACTTAAAATCCTGTGGCCATTAAGGCTGTGCGGGTTCAAGTCCCGCTCCGGGTACAAATAAGCTCTCATATATAATTTTATATGAGGGCTTTACATTTTCATGAGAGACAAATAGGATACAAAAAATAATAAATCAAAGGATAATATTAACAATCGCCTGAAACATCTTCATAAAAGGGTTATATTCGTTTTTACTATAAATGAAATCATATAAAACAAACAAATCAAAAAAATGAAGATCAATTTGTTGCTCCTGAATTTCTGTCTGTTGACAGCGTTGTTAATTACCGATGCCTCAGCGCAGCAAAAGAAACCACGTATAGGAATTGCCGGAATACAGATTGAAAACAGCGTTTTTATGCCCAACCGGCAAGCTATGATAGGGAGGACGCCTTCTTTGCCAGCTTATCTTAGTAAGGATTCCGTTATGGGTCAGTCTGCAATCTGGCTTCCTTCTTTAATTGGTGGAGGCAGCGGTCGAGGGCCGGTAACCAGAGAATCATTTGAAGCTTTTGTTAACAGTGCGCTTGAGATTATCCGGAGTAATATGCCTTACGATGCATTCTGGTTTTACAATCATGGGGCTTGTAGTGTTGAAGGTGTTGATGATCCGGAGGGGGAATTTATGGAGAGAGTAAGGGCTGTAATAGGTAACGACGCCCTTGTTACAACAACTATGGACCTACACGGAAACGTATCCTGGCGTGTGGCTCTCTACTCTGACCTTATTACCACATATCGTAAAGCTCCTCATGATGATGCGGTTGAATCACATCGTCGTGGCATGGTTAATCTGCTTGAGCGATTATCGTCCGGAAAGGGACGTCCGGCTTATAAAGCATGGGTGGCAGTCCCTGTACTTCTCTCCGGAGAGTGGACAAGTACCCGGGTTGAACCTGCCAAATCACTCTACGCAATGGTTCCTGAAGTTGAGTCGTTGCCCGGTGTGGTGGATGCTGGTATTTGGATTGGCTATGTATGGGGAGACGAGAGACGTAATCAGGGTGTGGTTATGGTAGTAGGTGATGATGAAGGTCAGGTGGAAAGCGGTGCAAAAAAGCTTGCTCAGAGATTCTGGGATGTGCGCCGGCAATTCAGTTTAGAAGCGCCAGGGTATCCCCTCGAAAAATGCATTGATCTGGCTGTTGCCAGTAATAAAAGACCTTTCTTAATCAGCGATATGGGCGACAATCCTGGTGGTGGCGGTTCAGGCGAGGTGACCTGGACTTTGGCAAGGGTATTGAAGCGGCCGGAATTTAAGACTCCAAATGGAAAAAGCCTGCTTTATTGTTCTATTCCGGGAAGCGAAATGGTGGAAGCCGCCCGAAAAGCCGGTATTGGTGGTCAGGCAGAGGCTTTTGTAGGGGCAATGACAGATAATTCATATGAAGCTCCTGTTCGTTTATCAGGTACAGTAATCTATGTCAGTCCTGTTAATGAGAAGGACCAGCAATCAGAAAGTAAATCACCTCCGAACCGGAGGCTACCTGACATAGCAATTATTAAAACCGGAAGCATATTTGTGGTTGTGGGAACATCTTCACCCACACCAAACTTGGAAGGTACAGGAATTGATCCTAAGAAAATGGATATTATAATGGTAAAGCAGGGTTATCTTGTTAGTCAGTGGTATGATATGCAGGCCGATTGGGTTATGGCTCTGACACGGGGAAGTGTTGATCAGGATTTTAAAAGTCTCCCTTATAAACGTGTTCTAAGGCCTATCTTTCCACTGGATCCTGACATGCCGGATCCGGAACTGAATGTTATAATGGTACCATCTGCAAAACATATGTACGGCAGATAAAAAGTATTCTACTTAATTTCTTTAAATCAATTCAAAAAGGAGGTAAATATGCCTGGTCCCGTAGCATATTGGTGGGGGTAAAAGGAACTTGAAACAGCAATAGAAGTAATGAGGGATGAATGTCTTTTCCGTCATGAAAACGAGAGTGATACGAAGTTCCAGAAAAGAGTCTTCGTACTTGCTTCTTTTTCCTCAAAACTCCCACTCACACTTTCTAAGTACAAAGGCCAGACTATTGGCTTTTAAAGTATAACTAAGGCAGTTATCAGACGTAAGTGATTTATTATGATTATGACATATAAGGAATCCCTTTAATGGATAAAGATCAGATTTGCACGCAAAGTTAAAATATTCTCAAGTAGTGAGGCCTAATAGTTAAATGCTGACTGCATTCTATCTTGTTCGGCTTTTGAAATACCAATAGAAGAGGCAATGGTTTTCCATTTAGAGACGTTGGATTTTACATCAGATAGAATCTGGTACATATTTGCTTTGTTTAACATAAAATACTCTCCGACCTCACAGGCCAAATCAAAATCCAACGCATTATTATAGGTATCAATATTTAAAGCAAGACCTGACTTGTCTGTTGAAGGATTGACATCAAAAGCCGGAGATAAACGCCATCCTCTCTCTGTGATTAGGAATCCATGGTTTCTTAAATGATCATCTGTATTTGAAATAGCGATATTAAATACAATCCGTCGCCACAGTTGATGTAAATCTACTTCATTTGATGCACCTGAAAATTTAATGAATTCAGCAATTTCAAGATAACTTGGTCTATTATCCCTTATTGTTTCTTCTGTATTGCCTGTCATCGTCATTGCAGACGCAAAATGAATTCTTTCTTTCTTTTCTCTGTCAAATCGCTTTGTTACGAATGTACTATAGTTCCCGGTCAATTTTAAAATTTTGGAATCGGCCATGTCAATTCCAGAACTTCTAGCAAGACGGTATGCTAAAAATTCCCAGGCAGCTTTATCTATTGTGTCATTTTTCGACGGGAATTTCGCAATCCAAAGGTCATTATTTCTTTCTGTGAAGTTTGCTTTTGGTCGTGTCCCCCCCAGTGACGTCCCGGGTGCTAATAACATCAGTATCCATTCGCGAATGTTTTTATCTTCTGCATCCGATTCAATTATTGTTACTGCCCTCTCCAATTCTCCTAATGTTGTCCAGGGAGGAGCCGTTGGATCTGATGCTAATTCTAAAAATGGTCCAACAGGATCTGTTTTAAACCTTAATGCTCCCATCCTGTTCTCATCATAAACACCGAGTAAATAGTCTATCTCATGCAACCTTCTGGGTGCCCTCCCTTCTTCCTTTGCCCTTTGAGCCTCTTGTCTTTGCATTAGAGTACGCCCCCAGGAATCAGGCATTGAATCGAGGAATATTCCAAAATTCTCTTTTTTATTTGGATACTGAGGACCAGTAAACCAATCCAGGTCCGGATCCAGCAATAAGCGCCCCTGAGTATTTATCCACTTATTATCATATGCAAAACTGAATGATTTCCTTCCTTTCCCAGATTGGGCAGAAAGAATCCCTATAAGACTTGGATCTTTCATTCCAAGCCAGTGAGCATAAACGAAAATATCTGTTTTTGTCTTATCCATCCTATTTCTGACCTAATAAATTAAGATCCTGAAGCTTTCTCCCAAATTCATCATCAGTTGCAATCCTTAAGAAATCATCCTGCAATCCAAGGACTCGAAGGACATTAAAATAAGCGCCAAGAGTAACCCCGGGATCACCTTTCTCAATCCTATAAAGAGTTTTTCTGTCAATACCTGCTCTCTCAGAAACCTGAACTGTAGTAAACTTCCTCCTTTTCCTCGCGAGTTTAATATTCTCTCCTACTTTTTCAAGTATCTTTTGATGCTTTGGAAATAGAACCTGCTTCTTTGATTTCATATAAATGGGGCATATTTTCCACAAAGGTAAGCATTACGGGGATATTATGCCCCATTTTTATTAATGTATTTTGAAATATGACTATTTATATTATAATTAAGGATCATTAATTTTTCCTCGCTCACACACCCGCACTTTTTCCATTCAAGCACGCAGGTGTAATTAATGCGGGCATAGCTAATTCGAAGAGGGAGATTATACCCCGGTCAGGACACTTAATTCCAATCGAACAACCGGCATTATTCAATGAAGCAATTTTAAACTTTCTAAATAAGTTACCAAAGTAATTGTATTTAAGGTTGCAACAGGAGTATTCTATTTCTTCATTTATCTGTCCGCGAAATCCAGATACCTCAGCCAGTCATACAGTGTAACATCGTGGCCGCCGGTACGGATGTGATAGCCTATCCTTCCGACGACAGGCGAATTCACCGTTTGTTTTTCTTGGACATATCTGGATATTTAGCGAAGATACAAATTGCCGTTGACTTTTTAAATCCGGTATCCCTCTTTATAATTCAAATGTTTTCGTAATTTCATTGCAGCTAAAACAACTTATGAAACCCACATGTATCAA
>DNOQ01000324.1 GCA_003501665.1 Bacteroidales bacterium
CAAACCGGCAAATACTCCTGATCCTTCAGTAGCCGATCCTGATCTTTCTCAGGCCTGGCCTTACGGTCACCGGATTGCAAAAATGCCTCAGATTCTGGCGACAGGTGATGGATCCCTTGGTATTATGGAGGGGTATGATTCAAAGATATACTATGACGGATCACAGGCAGTTCGATGGTGGAACAGAGGTGATTGTAATGCAGAAGTCGCAGGAGCAATGGGACTTGCAGGATTAAAATTGGAGGATCAGAGATATTTACATACATCATCAAACATTGGTGACTGGCTGTTTTTCAGATCTATGATCTCACTGGGAGACCGCTCTGATCCGGACCATCCTGCCTATGGCCTGTCAGGATGGAATGATTCACCGGAATATTGCGGCCCCGGTACAATGGATGGTTTTGCAGTATATTATGGTGACGATAATGCCAGAGTAATACTGGGAATGATAATGACAGCAGCTGCACAAAAAACAACAAGATACGATAAACGCATTCTGAATATCATTCTGGGTAATTTACGGGTCAGCGGGATATATGGATTCCAGCCTGACCGGATTAATCAGGATCGACTTGAAAACAGGGGCTGGGAGAGTTTTTTTACGGATGAGAATACTTCATATTCACCTCATTACCAGGCGAACATGTGGGCCTGCTACCTTTGGGCTTATGAGCAAACCGGATTTGAATTGTTCCTGACCAGAGCAAGGAGTGCCATAGAAATGACCATGGCAGCTTATCCGGAGAACTGGAGATGGACAAACGGCATCCAGCAGGAGAGGGCTAAGATGCTTCTGCCTCTGGCCTGGCTGATAAGGGTTGAGGATAAACCTCTTCACCGCGAGTGGTTGAGAACTATGGCAGGCGATCTCCTGGCCAGACAGGATAATTGCGGTGCAATTCCGGAGGAAATAGGAAAAGCCGGTAAAGGTGGCTTTCCTCCGCCGGAATCAAACGAAGCCTATGGCACAAGTGAAACTCCGTTAATCCAGACTAATAATGATAAAGCAAGCGACCTCCTTTATACCCTGGATTTTGCATTTATTGGATTACACGAGGCTGCTTCAGCCACAGACGATGAATTTTACAGCAACGCTGAAAATAAACTGGCAGAGTTTCTGTGCCGTATTCAGATCAGCAGTGAAAAACATCCTGAACTGGATGGCGGCTGGTTCAGGGCTTTCGATTTTAAGCGATGGGAGTACTGGGCATCAAATGGTGATGCAGGATGGGGTGCATGGTCAATCGAAACAGGCTGGTCCCAAAGCTGGATTACAGCAGTCCTGGCTTTACGGCAGATCGGAACATCTCTGTGGGAAATCACCCGGGGTAGTAAAATTGAAGAACATTTCGACAATCTGCGAAAAGAAATGTTACCGGATAAAGTATTAAACAAAATAAACTAACTGAAACCATGAAAACACTGTTATATGCTCAAATATTGATAATCATTGCTTTATTATCAACGGATCTTACAGTTGCACAGGATTCATTCAGCTCTTTTGACAGAGCAAAACTTCATCCGATCTCCAGTGATCATCCGGCTATCGGATTCTTCGAGGGCGCACTGCTGGGTAACGGGGCGATGGGAGTGGTTGTTACCACACGGCCTGATGCAATAATGCTCTATTTCGGGCATAACAATGTATGGGATATACGTATCGCAGAGAATAACCGGGAAAAGATCGGGACATTTAAAGAAGTGTTCAACAGGGTTAAATCAATTCCGGATACCTTATCCCTGCTGACTCAGGATCCATGGTATCGTGAATACAGTCTGATGACCCAGGAAAACTACAGGAAACCTTATCCGCGTCCTTTTCCATGCGGCTCAGTGTTGCTCGGATTCGACCGCCGCAACGCAGAAATGATAGGGCACAGGCTTGATATCTCAAACGGTTTATGCGAGGTTTTCCTTAAAACAAGTGACCGGAAAGATATCAGGCTTCAGATCTTTACGGACATGGATAAGGATCAGGTGTGGATGAGGCTTGTCGACCTTGAGGATAACCTTTGCGCGAATATATTTGACCGCATCCGGGTACTTATTGATCCTTCAACACCGAAAGAATTCCCGAAAGCAAAGGTTGAAGAGAAATTATCAGAAGGAACCCTTTCTTTCATGCAAATACTTCCCTATGAGGAGCCTGAAAAATATGATCCTGTAAAGGGACATCCCAGGGACAAGGCTTTCCGGCTGACAGCATCGGTCAAAGGTGCCCTGGAAAAGACAACAAGGATAGACTGGAACGGCAACCAGGTTGGTATGTCTTCACTTGAAGCAGGTATTAAAGGAAAAGGCCAGTTTATTGCAACAATTGCTCTGCAGGAAGGACTGAATAAAGTTATTGGTCCGGAAGTGCCGGTTACACCGTCAACATCACCGGCAGATCTGGCTGCCTCGCTTGACCGCAGTAATCGCATATGGCAGGATTACTGGAACAAATCAGGTGTAAAACTGAGTGATCAGTTCCTTGAAAAAATATGGTACCATAACCTGTACTTTCTTAATTGCGCAACAAAGGATGGCGTTACAACTCCAGGATTATTCGCCAACTGGAGCTATAATAATATAGGAACGGCATGGCATGGTGATTATCACATGAATTACAATACCCAGCAGCCTTTTTGGGTGACTTTCTCGAGCAATCATCTGGAGAAGAACCTGCCTTATGTCAGCCTGATTGAATTTCTGATGGATGTCAGTACACGATGGGCAAAAGAGTATTACGAACTACCCGGCGCTTATTTCCCGCACAGTGCTTACCCTGTGGATATGACCATGAATCCATACCCGGTACCGACATGGGGCTGGGAGGTGTGTGAAACACCATGGTCAGTTCAGGGATTATGGTGGCATTACCTTTATTCAGGCGATGTTGAATATCTGAAGAACAGAGCTTATGGTCCAATAAAAGCAGCAGTGCAATTTCTTGTTGCCTATATGAAAAGACCTGAAGCAAGAGGTCCGCAATGGAATGATGACAAGTATCATATTTTTCCGACTGTCCCGCCTGAATTGTACGGTTTGAGACCCGGATTCAAATACAATTATGACTGTAATGTAGACCTTTCACTTACAAAATTCATATTTAATGCTTTTATTGAAACAATAAAAATCCTGAAACTGGAAAGACAGGAGAAATTATTGCTAAAGGACATCAGGGATATCCTTGCACATTTTCCTGAATATCCTACTGCTGTTTCAGAGAAATATGGAGAGGTTTTTGTTTCTGTACCAGAAGAGCATGACCAGGTGGTTTATAACGTACCAAATGCATTATTTACGGTATTCCCGGGCGAAGATCATGGCCTCCATTCCGATCCGGCTACAATGGATATATTAAAAAATACCTGTCGCAATATGCAGAATGAAGGAGGTAATGATCTGGTATTTATTAACTTGCAGGCAGCAAGATTAGGAATGCTCGATCTGGAAAGATTTAAGCGCCAGGTAAACTATTGTTTGCTGCCTAATGGTACCGCATCCAACAGGGTAATGCAGGTACACGGAAGGTACAATGACCTGACAAATTACGGATATATGGATAATATGGGAGTCTGGTTTGAGAACTTTGCTTTGCCTGTTGTTATTAATGAGTGTATTATGCAGAGCTATAACGGCACTATAAGGCTCTTTCCCAACTGGCCTAAGGATAAGGACGCTGAATTCCATAATCTGAGATCGGCAGGAGCGTTCCTTGTAAGTGCCTCATTACGTGAAGGCAGGGTGGATAAGGTAAAGATAGTCAGTGAAACAGGCGGA
>DNOQ01000343.1 GCA_003501665.1 Bacteroidales bacterium
TTTGAAATTATGGCTGACCTGAATACCCGCATAAGTGATTTTATCTGGAAAAACCTGAGTGAGAAGCGTATTGTGCCTAAAAGGGATCCTTTCTGGGAAGCTCTCAGAAACACAGGTACGGAGCTATGGCTCGATACCGGTGATATGGAAGAGGCTGAAGCTATCTGGACCGCGGAAATGAGTGCGCTGACAACCAATAACACTTTGCTTAACAATGAGATACAGAAGGGTATATATGATGTATTTATTTCCGAAGCAAAACACATTGTCAATCATCTGCCTCTGAGTGAAAAGGTAAAGGAGATTGCCTTTATAATCAATGCCAGGCATGGCTTAAGGCTGGCTGCCAGATTCGGGGGTATGGTAAGTGTTGAACCTCATACGGATACAGCTCACGATATTAAGGCAATTGAGTATTACGGAAAACGATACCATGAACTTAGTCCCGATCATTTTATTGTAAAGGTGCCTTTTACTGCTGAGGGACTTATCGGAGCCAGAAGGTTAAGAGACATGGGTATTCGTGTTAATTTCACTCTGGAATTCAGTGCGCGTCAGAATGTATTGGTAACAAGTGTGGCCCGGCCCGATTATCTTAATGTATTTCTGGGGCGGATAGGGGCATTTATGATTGAAAACAAGCTTGGTGACGGCAGTGGTGCAGGTGAAATGGCGGTTATATCATCGCAGAACTGGGTAACCGGATTATCGGCAAAAAATCCCTGGCAGACAAAACTCATTGCTGCCAGCCTGAGAAATTACAACCAGCTTGAATTACTGTCGGGCGCCGATGTTTTTACAATGCCACCCAAAGTGGCTTCCAACGGAAGAAAGCTTCTTCAGGAAGAATTTGTTTCACGGATGCATGAGAATTATGATGTCAGTATATATTCCTCCGCCGAAGGAGCGAATATTGAGAAATTCTGGACGGTTGATGATAATATTCTGAATCTTGCCGAAAGATTATCCGGAAATGTTCCTGAAACGGGTACGGAACTAATTCGTATAGCTCATGAGGAGGGATGCGGTGATATGTTCCCTTCACTTTCAAAGGAGGAAAGATCGCATTTCGCTTCAGACGGAAAGATACCGTTTTACACGCGATGGGAGAAGAGAATTAAGGAAGGAACCATTGCGCCTGATAGCCTGCTTACTCTTGCCGGGCTGGCATCATTTACATCTGATCAGAAAATGCTTGATGACAGAATTGAAGGCATCATTTCCTGATCTGACCACTTCTTTGTCTGACTATTTCATAGAGAAAAATGCCGGCAGCAACCGAAACATTCAGTGATCCTATATTCCCGGTCATCGGGATCCTTACAATGTGATCAGCCAGTGCAGTGAGTTCGCGGCTGATTCCTTTGTCTTCCGAACCCATAATCAGTAACGAAGGGCCTGAAAGGTCAGCTTCATAAACCCTGATACCTGCTTTTTCAACTGCACATATAACTTTCAGCCCTGAATCCTTCAGGTATTTTACAGCTCTGACCAGTGATCTTTCTCTGCAAACAGGCATATTGTGCAGGGCTCCGGCCGAGGCTTTCACAGCATCAGAAGTAATCCTTGCAGATCCTTTCTCGGGAATCAGTACTGCATGTGCTCCCAGACAATCTGCGGAACGGACAACTGCTCCAAAGTTCCTTACATCCGAAACACCATCAAGTGCAACCATCAGAGGATCTTCCCCTTTCTCATATATCATCGGAAGAAGATTGGACAGGTTCTGATACTCAATGACCGACAGCCATGCCAATACTCCCTGGTGGTTCTTTCTGGTTACCAGTTCTATCCTTTCAACAGGAACTATCTGGTAAACTATACTGTTTTTGCTGACTTCGGTCATCAGCTCATGGTAAAGTGCTCCCTGCAGACCCTGTTTTATCAGCAGCCGGTCAATCTGCTTCCCGGCTTTTATTGCTTCAATAACAGGTCGCAATCCAAATATGCAGTCAGATTCTTTAATCATCTTTTTTAAAGATCCTCGGGATTATCAAGCCGGAAGACAATGCCCTTTCTCCAGTTGGCGACAGCCTGATCCCAAAGTGTGATCAGTGTTTCACTCCGGCTTATGAAAAAATCATTGTCGGAAAAAACGTTTTCTTTCTTTTTGAAATTAAAGTACAGATAATTTTCTTTCACGCGGTATCTGGTTCCCCAGGAAGATTTTATAACAGGTTTGCGGTAACCCCATTGCTCTCCCTCATTTGTTTTGTAGACTTTATCAGGCGGACCATAAATGATATAGATCATCCCCCGTTCAGTGCGCCAGCCCTCCTTGTATGAGGTGAAATAATAGTTGGCATATAGTACCCTCGTATAGTAGATCCTTATCAGCTCCCTTGACCTTTCAACGTTTCCACCGCATCCGATCCAGAATTCATCAAGTGCAACTTTAGGTTTTTCAGATGATTTCATTCTGTACATTTCTTGGGCTGAGGCCAGGTACGCGAGAGGCTCAATCATTGTTTCAGGATTTATCATCCTCGGGTATGTCGCTCCGAAATTCAGAAAAGTATAACCCTCATTTAATTTTTTGTCGGTACTGCATAAATAGATCCCTTCATTCGGGAACATTATCGGCAGAGTATCGGAATATGGCAAGACTATGATGGTATCAGGAGGGTAATCAACTGTTTTCTCGGGCAGAAGCATTGAGGGAGGATCGGGGATCTCACTGAACTTCCTGTATGAAGAAATATAAAGCGAATCGATAATACCTTTCAGGTAAACAAGATTTACATATTCATTATTTCTTATTACCGGATTGAAGAGCTCATTTCTGGCAAAATGTCCTCTCGCCATAAAATTATACCTGTTGGTAACTGAAAGAGTGTTAAACGGAACAAATGACTGAATGACTCTCTGCCTTATTCTGTCGAGGATCCTCACTTCGGCCATATAATTAAGTCCCTGCTGAACCCTGAGTGGTATCCTGTAAACGAACTCAAACCTCCCTTCTTCCCTGATTATGTTGAGATTATAATAAGCGGTATCATAAAGTCTTCTTCCACTGGTTATATCATAAAGCTTTACCGTAATAAGCAATTGAGCCATAGGAACTCCCTGGGGATTGGCTTCGGAGAAGTTAAGCTCATTTGTAAAAAATTTTACAGCAAGGTAAGACTGGTTTTCCAAGTCATTTGTAACGCTGAACCGTGGATTGATGGTATTTTTGGTGGGATTATAGAGATAAGAAAGATCCTTGGGATCTATTACGGTCTGCATCGTTCTGCATGAACCGGAAATTATTACGAGCAGTGTGAAAATGAATGTCAGCCCCGCGAAACCAGTTTTATGATTATGGTGCGTGTTCATAAATGTCTTTAATTTGTCATTTTTATACATTTTCCTTCAAGAAAACTTCCACATCATGAGTATATTGTGCCCACCTGTTCATTTCTTCATTGTGACGTTCCTTTAAATCCTGGTACTTTTCATAAAAATCGCTTGTTTCATCCATTATATGATCCGGTGTGCTCAGCAGAATATCCATTTCCGCAATCTCCTTTTCAATTTTCTCTATCTCTTTTTCCGATTCCTCAAGCTTTCTTCTGAGTCTCCTTAATCTTCTCCCGTATTCTTTCTTATCTAAATACTTTTGTTTGTTTGCCGAAATATCTCCGTTATTCTTTTCGATCACATTCTCTTTGAGCGTGATCTCTTTCCTTTCTATTTCCCTGAGGCTTTCGATCTTTTTCTTCCGCAGGAATTCGTATATGCCACCAGGATGTTCCTTTATTGTGTTGTTTCTGAATTCATAAACTTTATTTACAATGCCATTCAGAAAATCCCTGTCGTGAGAGACCACAATTAGTGTGCCATCATAACTGATCAGAGCCTGTTTTAATATATCTTTCGAGTGCATATCGAGGTGGTTGGTCGGTTCGTCGAGCACCAGAAGGTTATGGGGTTCGAGCAGTAATCTTACCAGGGCAAGTCTTGAGCGTTCACCGCCTGAAAGGACTTTTACTTTTTTATCGACATCATCCCCGTGAAAAAGGAATGCACCGAGCATATCTCTCATTTTGGCTCTTATATCGCCTTTTGCTGCTTCGTCGACAGTTTCAAGCACTGTCTTATCCTCATTGAGAAGTTCATCCTGGTTCTGTGCAAAATACCCGATTTTTACATTATGCCCTTTTTTCAGTAATCCTTCATGGTCCAGCTCACCGGTTATTATCCTTGAGAAGGTTGTTTTACCCTCGCCATTCCGTCCGACAAATGCAACTTTCTCACCTCTGTGTATCCTGAAATCAACTTTATGCAATACAGTATGATTACCGAAACTCTTTGTGAGTTCTCTTGCATCTGTCACAATGGTACCCGATCTTGGCGACGGGGGGAACCTGATATTTATTTCACTGAAATCTTCTTCATCAACCCCGATACGTTCTATTTTGTTCAGTTGCTTAATTTTGGATTGCACCTGAACTGCCTTGGTAGCTTTATATCTGAACCGTTCGATGAATTTTTCAGTATCACCTATCATTTTCTGCTGATTTCTCCAGGCGGCAATCTGTTGTTCCCTTCTTTCTTTCCTTAGAACGACAAATTCCGACCATGATACCTTATAATCATATATTCTGCCAAGTGAAATCTCGATAGTTCTTGTTGTCACATTGTCCAGAAATGCCC
>DNOQ01000397.1 GCA_003501665.1 Bacteroidales bacterium
CTGGAGCTGATTGTAAAGGCGTTACTGTAAAGAACTCCACCCGAATAATTATTGAGGATCCCCCATCCGGACCAGTCACCCGTCTGCATAACGCCACTCCCGTCAGTTTCAACAGCAACTGGTTCAGGAATAAGTGCTCCGCCTGTGATTCCCGGACCTGGCGGATTAATTCGTATGGCAACAACTACAGCTTTTTCAGGAGATTTTTCCGCGATAAATCGTCCTTCAGACTGCTTTTTCATGGGAATACCGTCAATCCAGGCCTGAGCTTCTCCCGGTGTTTTGATATTAACAGCTGATGTTCCGGGAGCTGTCAGAAACCTGAACCATTCAGCAGATTGGTTTCCTGCATTGATGTCGAAAGGAATAACACCCGTATCATCTGACCATCTCATTGATAAAGACGTATGCTTCACCGTTTGCTGAACATCGTGTTTCCTCATTACAAAATGACCACGTCCGGCATTATCATATCTTAACAGTACCGGATTAGGACCCGTATTAAGCGATATTGGATCGTTCGGGGAGGAGACTGATATGCCATTTACGTAAATTACGGCAGGAGTCAGAACCGGAGAGGTGTGGCTTTTATCCCCGGGAGGCTGATCGCTGAAAAGAATGTCTGCAGTTAAGTCATTCGAAGCAGTAACACAACTCCAGAGATAATACCGTCCACCCGGGATCTCATCCACGTAGCGGGTCTCGTTCAGGGCCTGTTCCGGTTTGCCCAGGCAAAGAAAATCGTCAGTGACGATACGTTTAAGGCCATGATATCCCTGATGGCCCGGGTCACCTTCCAGGCCCCATCGCCATGAAAAATCGTATGGCTGCCAGATAAATCTTCTTCCGTAAACGTATTCAGGGACAGAAGGATCAATGCTTGTCATGGAGGCCAGTTTTCTCTCGAAGTAATAAATCCCAACATTTTCCGGTATGGGTCCCAGAACATAAAACTGCGTACCGAAGCCGTGAAGCTTCTCTTCCCAGTTACTGTCATCATTTTCCGGAAGCATGGCTCTTGTTTTGATATCCTCTGTTTCTTTTGTCCATCTGAAACGCCGGGCTTCCAGACCTATCACCCTGTTTTCATCGGTAAGCGGAAGTCTGAAATCGCCCCATTTATTATCCATTGTCGGAATAAAACTGACACTCCATTCGCGGGGCAGTTCTGTTTCTTTCACGACCAGGTTTTCGTTTGCCGGCGGATTAACATGTTTCTTTCCGGGTGTAAAGACTACGATATTGGCTTCATATTTTTCAAGAGGAAGTTCAACCATCGTACAAGAAGGTGTTTCACCTCTTACCCTGAGGGGTTTGGTGTCTCCGGTCCAGGGGTCCCAAAGTTCAACAGATCCTTTGCTCCGGAATTTGACAATTGTTCCGGGTTCTGCATCCATCACCATGTACACGTCGCGGAAACCTGCTTTACGATGAAGGGAGCGCACTGTTCGCTCTGTACATGTAACATCATGTAAGAAAGCTCTTTTAATTTCTGTAACAGCCTCTTCTGTAGTGTTAAACCTGCAGTTTTCTTTAAAAGCAAGGTCATTTATTCTGATGAGTTCACCGTCGTATCTGCCTGCCCTGTCGGAAGCTGACGGTATTTCACCAACACAAAAGACATTACCGCTCCCCTGGGCAAAGGCTGCAGCTTTTTCAATGCTTTGCCAGCGTACGGCACTCATATCAGCAAATATCAAAGCTTTGTAGGATGCTCCGGCATCTTTTACTTTCAGATATCCGTTTTCAACGACTGCCCTCGCAAGTGATTCATTATCAATAAATTCAAAATTGATTCCTGATGTCATCAGTTTTCTTCCCAGGTCAAATGCTGTTGCTGTGGCCTTTTTTCCATCCATATCAGCCTCAAAGGGAGCTACCGGATAAACTATAGCGACATCGCATACTGTATGGCCCTGGCTCATCAGCCAGGAAAGCCGGTCGAAATATGAAAGGAAAGAATCCATGTGGTCCCAGTAGGGCATTCTGAAATGATAACATGGAGGTGCCCATTCCCAGAAGGAGCCGTAAGTGGAATAATAAAGTCCGTGAAGATTCAGAAGAGTGCAACCGTACAGAAAATTCTCACGGGTGGCATACATTAAAAGTTCGGGAGTTGCTCCCCAGCCGAGGCTGTGATAACCTTCGAGCCATACACGCGGCTGCCGGTATAAATTTGCGATTGAGGAAGAAACTCTTCCTTTTATCAGATCAGCTTTTCCTCCCGGTGTATCATGCCCCGGAGCGCTGTACCAGCGTGTTGCACGGAAATAGTCTCCGAATTCTGACGGATCGAGCCCCCGTCCCCCCGAATCGCAGCCATATATCATTCCTCTTTCAGCATGCCACTCATATATGGGTTTAAAGTATCGTTCTTCAATAAGTGACATCCTGACATCAGCATAATCCATCCGGACCTTTGGGGTCATGTTTCCCATATCCACCCACATAGCCGGTAAGACTTCAAAAAGGTCATAACCTTTGCGCTTCATGAAATGATCGGCAAAATCAGGATTCCATGCATATTTTCCGACAGCAATCTGTAATTCATCGTTGAAGAAGTAATTGAGCCCTTTCGAAGATTTGCCGGGGGCTCTCTCTTCAAAGGGCCGGAAAAAACCATTTATAATGGTATCACCTGATCCTTCCATCAGTGGATTTAATGATCCCTTTTTTCTTACTGCCCTGAATATCCATATTTCCCAGTTGCCTTCAGGAGCTTTCCAGTTAAGCAATCCATTTCTGATCTGTCCGGTAAGATCAATACCTCCCCTGAGAGGAGTCCCTTCTTCTGACCTGTAAGCCCGGGCTGCAAATCCATCTTCAGGGATCCTGATCTCAACTTCTTCTCCGGTACTGATCATGGTTAGATCACCTGTCTGAACCTCAATCGCGTTAAGATGAGGTTTGCTGTAAAACAACCTGTAAAACAGATTCGGAGCGCCCCTTGGCCAGTCAATCGTATATGTGCTCATGCCTATCCCCATACCCAATTTGGCACATTCCTTTGATACTTTTGAATACACTTTCCACCAGTCTTCCGTAAATATCTCAGGTTTGTCCTGATCAGTCATCCAGCCCGGTGTATCGAGATGAGAATAATTGACCTGAACACCGCTTATTCCTTTGCTGTGCAATTCTCTCAGTTGCTCTGTAAGCCTTTCGCTGTTAAGAGTATCTCCCGACCACCACCAGAAAGGAACTTCACCATAACCCGGAGGAGGATCTTTAAAACCCGGAAGAATATCCAGTTTGCTTCTGTGTACAGGCCATCCCGGAGCTTTTTCCTTTCTGCCACATGAGCAGGAGCAGATCAGGACAATAATTATAAGGGTCAGTGCTCTTGACGTCATAAAGCTTATTAAGTATTTTAAAACCACAAAGGATTTCAAAGGTTATCACAAAGTAACACAAAGTAACACAAAGTAGCACAATAGATTAAAAATGTTCATAAAATAACAATAGTGTACGATTAAATTTGATGATTGAGAATTAAATTATTGATATTAATGACATTAAATACAGGTCGCCCCGATGGGGCTTACATTTCTATTTATAAATATTTTCTACAAACAGGACGTCCCTGACGGGACTCTATAAAACAAAACTCCGTAGGAGTGAGCTGTTTATAGAAATGAGTTTCCTCCATTATTTTAGCTCCGTAGAGCCTGCCCCGCCAAAAGCGGGGAGCGACCTGTATTTAATCGTATAACAATGATAAAATAAACAGATTAATGTCATAATTATCTCAAGGATGCGGTTATTTTGATTACCACAGCCTCTGTAGATGCAAGTGGTTCCCGTAAACCAGCCGGAATCGAAACCATTAAGATATCATCAAATCTCTGGTAATTCAAATTCTGTTTTGACTCAAGAAAGCTTACTTTCACTTTCCCGGTAAGCTTTGTCCTTACCATAACATGAGCGGGAAGCTGTTTTTCATCTCTGGCAGGCATATATATTGCATATATCGTATCGTCGCCTTTTGCCGTATATGCTACTTTACCGTCGGAATATGGTTCAACCGGAGTGGTTTCATATATTGCTTCGCAGTTTGCTTCGAGCCATTTACCCATCTGAGCAAGATTCGATATAACTGCAGGTTCAAATTCTCCCTTGCCGTCAGGACCGATACCGAGAAGCAGATTACCCCCTTTTGCAATTATATTGACCAGGAGTTGTACACATTCTTTAGATGATTTATACCTGTCGTTTTTCACCCAACCCCACGCATGGCCCATTGTAATACAGCTTTCCCATGGTACGGGCAGGGCTTTTGCCGGAATGTTCTGTTCAGGGGTCAGATAATTCTCATATTCTCCCTGTACCCATCGGTCTACCACAAGCATACCCGGCTGTTTCGCCCGGGCTCTTTCAGCGATCAGCTTCATGTTGATATCCATATCATGAGGATATGTGCAAAATTCAGCTACATTTTCAGATATGGCTGATTTTGGAAGGACCCAGCATCCGTCAAGCCATAGAATATCTACTTTACCATATTCAGTTGTTATTTCATTGATCTGGCTCTGCGTGAATTCGACGAATTTCTGCCACCTGTCGGGGTGTTTTGTTATGTCATAGGAGGGATTCCTGTCCTTCGGAGGATAATATGGCCACCAGAAATATGGTGTAGTCCAGTCGGGCTTGGAAAAATATACCCCGACTGACATACCGGTCTTTCGGGTTGCATCAAGCACCTCTTTCAGAACGTTCGATTTTGAATTTGCCGAAAAGGGACAACCTTTGTCAGTAACTTTGAAATCAGTATATTTAGTATCATACAGGCAGAATCCGTCATGGTGTTTCGAAGAATATATCATATATTTTGCACCTGAACTCTTAAATACTTCTGCCCATTTACCGGGATCAAAACTGACCGGATTGAATCTCGATTTAGTATTCCGGTAGTTTAAAGCATATTCACAGTAATCATCCACGGGACGTTTTACCCACTCTTCAGGGCACAGGCCCCACGATTCAACTGTACCCAGTTCGGAATAGAGGCCCATGTGTATGAGAAGCCCGAATTTATATCCCTGCCATTTTTTGAGATTCTCCAGCACGGCAGGATCCTTGGGCCATAAATACGTCTCCGGAGCGGTTTGTGAATTGAGACTTCCGGTTTTAAGGAAAAGGCACAACAGGATCAGCATCAGGGTTTTGTTTTCCATAGATTTTCGGGGTTTAGATATGTTTCTGCATCTTTTATTCTGGTTCAATTTACTGCAATATGGTGGATTCTGCAAACTGTCCCGTTGCTTGCCGGATTTTTATCAGCCGACATACGAAGTATCACTTTGTGTTTTCCGTTCTGAAGCTCATCTTCAAGCATAATAAGCCAGGGAAGATGCAGTCCTTTACTCCATTGGGTGAACTGATCGGCTTGCCTGAAATCCGAACCGTCGATGCTGTACTCAATGATCCCTGCATCGGGACCGGATGTAACAAACAATCCGATGGCTTTACCTTTAAATCTTAATTTAAGCGTAGCTCCGGGTTGTGAAGTTTCAAGCACTTCGACATTCACAAATCTTTCCCTTGTGGCCGCTTTGTCAGAGGATTTCCAGTTATTTATAACTTTCCATCCATTCCCGGTTTTAACCTTCCCGACAGGTTCAAAATGGCCGTTAATATATGAGAAAGGATCAAGCGTCCTTTCCGGCAATGATCTGAATTTTTGTTCAATTCCGGCAGGATCCTTCCATGATGTTTCAAACAGATATTTAATAGTTCTGAAATAGAGTTCCTGTCCGAACGGGGAAGGGTGCAATCTCGGTCTGCGGCTCATGTCCCCAGAATCTTGCCCTCCAGATCCAGTGGCGCTGAGGTTGAGCTTTTTCAGGAAATCCGCAAAGTATGCTCTTAATATCCGATTAATTCAAAAGTACTTTTTTCCCTGAGGATAAAATTTAATAATAATATACTAAAGGTCTGGATATAATAAAATTTCCAGGTTCCCCGGCTGTTCCGGCATTAAATTAATAACTTCCCGGTATCTTTTATCTCCGGTTTTAGATGCAGCTATAAGATAGTTGAGCCTTAATCCGTCAAGTGCATCATCCAGTCCGGTTATCTGATGATACTCCCATTTCTTCTCACCAGTCGCATATGGCAGCAGGAAATCCAGTGCTGTCCGTATGCCCCGTCCGTCAGGAGTCTTAAAATCCCAAAGATCGACATTAACAATCTGTGCCATATTGGCCAGATGTATAAATCCTCTTAAATTCATTGAACTGTATGATAACGACCTTGTCCGTGCTATTTCAAATGGCTGGCTTCCGTCCGGTTCAATCTGAGTGGCAATCCGCTTCTGTTTCAAGTTTTCCAGTATCATTCCGGCTGTATCGGTTTTTCCCAGTAACAAAGCAATACCAGCTGTTTCAACGTCGTACCATGTACCATGATTATTGTGTTCATCAGCCTCATCTTTACCATGGTCACTCGTAAGAAGCCAGTCCAGGAATTGTCCGAACCATGAATATAGTTTGTCCCTCGTTTCGGGGGTCAGTTTACCATATTTCTCCAGGATCCGGACAGGCGTAATGATTTTGTTTATTCCGGCAAAGTCTATTATCCCTATGCCCCTGCCTTCTGTTCTTCCCGGGATACCCTGTGCATAATTAAGATTCGGATTCATTCTTGTTTCAGGATTGACAAACCACGTTTCAAGTAATTCCACAGCCTTTCCGGCATATTTATTTTCTTCTGAGAAATAAAAGGCCCAGGCCAGTGTTTCGAGGTTATTAAACATCTTGTTCTTTGTATCAGTATCTACATGCTCACCCCTGGTTTCAGGATTAACCTCTCCATCCCTTCTGATATAAGGTAAGCCATCGGGCTTTGCAGGATCCGGCCACCAGTAAGGCCCCATACTTAAATAATCATGCATGTCGCCTCCGGGTGGTATTCTCTTTTTATCCATTACACTGAAAGGACCCTCATTCAGCGCAATTTCAGCCTTTCTTATCAGTTCGTTATAAGCTGAAAGAAAAAGTTCATCCTTTTTCAGGAGTTGATCCTTAACTTTTTCGGTAGAGTTAAAATCAACAAAAATGCCGCTGATATCATCCGGCCGGGAAAATTGTACCCTCTCTTTACAATTTTGAAGAGAAAAGACCACTAAAACAACTAACGGAATATTTGAGAGTTTCATACGAAAATAATATGACTATATCA
Source organism: Bacteroidales bacterium (assembly GCA_003501665.1). GTDB lineage: Bacteria > Bacteroidota > Bacteroidia > Bacteroidales > VadinHA17 > LD21. The sequence goes on from DNOQ01000397.1 coordinate 7,180, forward strand.
TTGTAAATTAAGTGATTAGTATGGAACCTTCATGCCTGTTTGTCCCGCCTAAGGCGGGATGTGGGTTTCATTCGATGATTAATTTTAATTCAAACAAATTTAACCTGATTATACTTAAAATTACAAATAAAAGTTGACTTCTTAATCTGCTTTCTTTCGGCTGATTACCGGATCGGATTTTGTGGATGAGTTTATTGATTCTTATAATGGACTGTATGCCATTGAATGGAGGGACAACTGGAAGGGGATCGTGTTAAACAGATTTCCAAAGGCTTTATTTCTTAATTCTTTCTGCTTTAAGAAAGCACGACTGCACCACCGCATAAGCGAAGGACTGCCTGACCGTCTGACCACATCCCTAAGGGCATCGAAAATGCAATGGAAAATTGATGATTATTTTATTGCATATTTGGTATAAATCAGGTAAATTTACATTTATATAAGTGAATTATTACCTGGTTTCTTAGAATGAAAAAAATCAAAGAAGATATTATAACCTCAATAGCAAGCAGAACCGGGTTGACCGAAAAAGATACCGTTAAAATAGTCAATGAATTAGCTAAAATATTCAAGGAAAAACGTATTAAAGAACAAGCTTCAGTGGTTCCTGGCTTCAGCGATGCACCATCGGTTTATACTAATATTTCATCCTTTTTAAATGCGATTTTACTCTGCCATAAAAAGACTTATAAAGATCCACAGACAAATTCGCGGACTTTGAATGATCCGGATAATGTGAATTACATTAAAGGAGCTTCAAATCAAAATATTGCATTCCGGTATTATAATTCTGTCAGGCAGCATATTATTGCAGAATTAAGTTCAGATGAAAAGTCTGATGAAATTCTTGGAAGGTTTTTAAAAATTTCTTCATTACCCAATAAATTGCTTGCAGAGAAAATATTTGAAATCAGCACAAAAACATTGTACTCATATCGTCATTCAGGAAAAAAACTACCGGTCAGATTGAACGAGCAGATTTTAAAACTTGAGGAATTGTACAAAAAGGGAATTGAATTGTTTGAATCTGCTGATGAGTTTAACAAATGGCTGAAATCTGAATCCTTTGGATTAGGTAATATGAAACCAATCAATCTTTTGAACTCAATTACGGGAATAGACCTCGTCTTTGAGGAGTTAGTCCGGATGGAATTTGGCGCTACTGCATGAATGGAAGTATACCGGATTACCCACAGGAAATGGTCTGGAAAACTAACTGCCTCAGGATTCCCCGCGAGATGGAACTCTGCCGGTATTTATATGATATATACAGCAGGATCAAGATCCCTGGCATGCCTTGAAAATGTGGTACATAGAGGTTCATCAGATTTTGTAATGCCGTTTATTATAATGGAAATCACTATTCCTGATCAATTGGAAGTTTCAGTAATATCAATCAGGGACCTTCCTGAGGGCTGGCATAAAAGCGGTGATCCCGGCTATAGAAAATGTCAGCCCTTCGGTGATCAGTGGATATCAGAATCCGGGTCGGCAGTCTTAAAAGTTCCATCAGCAATTATACCCAAAGAGAGCAATTACCTTATTAATCCAAATCACTCTGACTTCCTGAAAATTTCGATTAAATCTGAGGAACCTTTTATCTTTGATGGCAGAATTAAGCGATAAATTTTACCTGAGCTATATGCCTGAATAATGATAAGGAGAGTCGGGAAGATTTGATTTACATAATTATAAGATTCGAAGATTTTCATAAATGCATAAAAATAACGATATGATTAAGAATGAATTATCACGCAGAAAATTCATAGGGAAAGCTGCTGCAGGTATTGCCGGCGCTGGATGCCGTGATGATCGCGACAGGCGATTTTCAGCATGCAAGGCTCCTGGCAGAAGTGGTCAAAGCCGGCAAAGCTGAAATAGTTACAACCGAAGAGTACAATATGAAATTAGGTCCTGTCAGCCTGAGTGATGACAGCAAATATCACCTTGACAACTGGATTGATTGTATCCGTGCCAGAAATTAGTATCCTTATTTCAATTCATACCGGGGTATTTTCATAGTTTTGCCACCTTTTAGGGCCGATTTGTGGGCGACTATTCCCGGAACAGTTAAGTTCAGCGCCATGGCGATATCGACCATCGGTTTGCGGTCAAGCAGGACTGATTCAATTATTTCATTACTGAACAACCTCTATCA
>DNOQ01000585.1 GCA_003501665.1 Bacteroidales bacterium
AGACGATAACTCATTGCTTCCAGAAGGGATATTGGCAAGCCTTCATGGAACGATGGCAGAACAAATAATCTTGCGTGACTGAATAGCTCCTGAAGCTTTTCTCCCTTCAGGAAACCGGTCAATATTACTCCATTCTCCCTGGCAAGCGATTTTAGCTTACGCGAATATGATGTTTCATGATCAGCATCCCCTGAAATGACCAGTTTTACGCCGGTATTTTTCAGTCTGCTGAAAGCTCTTATAAGCAGATCAAAACCTTTTTCCTCAACCAATCTTCCCAATGTGAAAATATACGATCGCGACTTCAGCCCCAGGCTTTCGATGAATCCGGTCTTATCAACCATCACGGGGAAAGGTACTCCATTATAAATCAGATTTGCATTACCGCGTTTGTATTTTTTATTAATAAGATCCCGGATAACTGTTGAGATCACTATCACTTCATGTGCCAGAACTGATCCTGCCCTCTCCCCAAGTCTGAGGACGACCCTGGCATAAGGACCCCATTTTGCACGTCGGTAATCAGGTCCATGGTGAGTAAAAACCACCTTTAAACCCAGCAATCGGGCCAGGGGAGACATTATTGCTGGGCCTATTGCATGAATATGGACTACGTCTGCTTTTGCTTTTCTCGCCCAGATAACCGACAAAAAGGTATGAGTGACAGCCTCAAAGCTCTTCAGGTGAGGTGCATATATAGTTTTGAGCTTTACGCCGTTATATTCCGGCAGAATGTTACCGGGTGTAACATAACACGATCTCCTGACAACAGTAATATCACAACCAAGACGGGCTATACGCGGGAAAAGCTCTTCGCAATGGGTTTCGACTCCGCCCTGAATATTGGGAATACCCCTTGTTCCTGTAACTACGATCTTCATTATATAGTATTTGTTATATTCAGATAAAGTCCGGTTATTCTTCAAGTAAAGGTATAGAAGGATCAGGCTTTACACCTCCGGTATCAGTAAACGGTTGCATGCGTGAATAGTCCAGATCTCCCTGTAAAGGACTCTGGCCAACATCATACCAGGGAAACTTATTAAGGCATATCTCTTTACCCAGCAGGGATTTAATTTTATTCTCCGCCACCCATTGAGCCGGATGCCTGATATATTTCTTCATAACCGGAGCAGCAGTACCTACCATCCAGCAGTTTTTGGGACATATTTTGACCATTTCCCGTACTCTTTGTGCCTGTTCACTGTACCATAGATCTTCAAAACTGTTAAAATCCCTGATATTTCCCATGTTCTCTTTCCATATCTTATCTTCGAGACCGTTACACGGATATACATCTCCGTAAGGTTCAATAAAGAAATTTGCCGTACCGGCTTCACACGGAAGCATTCTTTTTCCTCCATTAATATAGTTGATCAGTCCAAGGTTAAAAAATGCCCTTCCCCAGCTTTTAGGATTGCGCTCTTTCAATAATTTTAATATTAATTCCTCAAAATCCTTTATTACCTGCTCCCTGTTTGTGATCTTATTATCCTCCTTATGGAAATAGTAAGAATTATGAAACGCGGCAGTGGCAAACTCCATCTTAAGTTCTAACGAAAGACGATAAAGCCATAGCATATCCCGGGAGTTATGATTAGAAACCGTTATTCCAAATCCGATATCCTTGAGTCCCATTTCGCGAAGTCTCAATAACAGCTTTAATCCTTTGTCAAAACCGCCTGCACGGCCCCTCAGATCGTCATTTGTCTGTGATAAACCTTCTATACTGACTCTTATACCTATCTTCGGAAACTTTTCCGCCAGTTTTATGATCCCGGGATAGTGCCAGCCGGATGTCGATATTACTACTCTCGGAGCCCTGGTAAACAAAACCGAGATAATGTCTTCCAGGTCTCTCCTCTGGAATGGTTCTCCTCCGGTAACATTGATGAATTTCAATGAAGGAAGCTTCTCCAGGTCCCTCGCGGTTATCTCTTTCCGGGCATCTGAAGGATATTTCCAGATATTGCACATTTTACATCTCATCTGGCACCTGTATGTAGTTATTATCGACGCGTCGGTCGGCATCGGCGCCTTAACTTGTTTTGTCATAAGAACTTTTAATGGTTTTTAATATGCAACAGATCATTATAGATGCTGTTAAGTTTTTCATAATGAGCTTCTGAGGAATATTTTTTTCTTGCATCACTGGCAATCTCAGGGTAATTAAAGACGTGAGAGTTATCAAACAAATACTTTATTTTTTCCTGCAGGTCTTCAACATTACCCGAATTAAATAATAAGCCGTTCACACCCGGTTTAATCAATTCCGGAATACCTCCCGTATCTGAACCAATAACCGGTGTCCCAAGACACAGAGACTCAAGTATGGTCAATGGATTGTTTTCATAACATTTTGAAGGAATTACCATACATCCCGAGGAAGCCAATATATCTTTAATATCATCCCATTTTCTGTAACCGGTAAATTCAATATGATGATTCTCATATTTCCGTTTCAGATCAACTTCAAGCGGACCGGTCCCGATTATTATAAGTTTAAATTCAGGAAATTGTTCAGCCGCTTTTAATAATGTTTCAATCCCTTTTTCAGAACTTAATCTTCCTATATAACAATATTGATCCTTCCTTTCAGAACTTATTGTCCCATACTTTGATTTACTTATAAAGTTGTTCAATACACTTATCTTTGAAGATCTGTATCCGTCAAGGATTAATTTGCCTTTTAAAAATTCACTTGGAGCAATCAGCCTGCCAGTTATAACCGATAGTTTTTCCCTGTTCCAGTAAATTGCTTCAAACCATGCCAGGATACTGGCCATAAGGCTGTTTTTTATGCATTTTTTTTTAACAACACTGATTTTGCTTTTTGAAACACAATCCTCACAAATCAGATTATTGCTCAGGAACAAATATGCCGGGCAAACCAGCTTACCATCATGAAGTGTCCATACAACAGGAATATTGTTCCTGTAAGCTTCCTGTGCAATTACAGGTGATAACTGAGTGTGAATATTATTGAGGTGTATGATATCCGGTTCAAAATCCTTTATAAGTTCCCTGAATTTTTTTTTAACCTCACCTGTGCCAAAGGGTCTGAAAATTGCTGTAAAAAATGTTTTCAGACTTTTCCGGTTATAATCTATCTCGCGGGGAAAATATGATGAAAATCCTGAATCCAGGTTTAACGGATGCTCCATTGAGAAAATCGCTACTTCGTGATTTTTCTCCTTCAGCAGTTTTTCGAGTTCTATTGTATATATGCAATCTCCGCCGCGGGAGTAGTAGTATTTATTTGCTATAAGAATTCTCATTTGAAAAGATCTTTTACAAATCCCGCAAACCCGGTCAATGAATCCGGAGCATTAACCATCTTCTTATTGCTGCAATAGAAGCCAAAAGTCCCTGATCCGAAATGTCCGCCTGATATCCTGTAATGGGTAGCACTCTTTTCCATTAATTCACCAAAGTAATTGAATTCAATACCGTTATCATATGGGAATTCAATACAGATATCGGGCATATTAAGCTGGTATTCTCCCTGGTAAAGTTCTTCAGCTCTCTTAATCCAGACGGGCCGCGGAATATCATCATTGTTTAAAAGCGAAACGACCTGCTGAAAAGCCTTATTTTTCTCATCTTCGCCTGCATTTCTTAATTTTTCCCCGAAATTCAGTCCCACATAAGGCTTTTTCCCTGAAAACATTTCGTCGGTATAGCAAATTGAGTTCTCCTTGTCTATCAGGTAATCCGATTTCTTCAGCTTGCTGAAATATCCGATATTCCTGAGATACTTTGCAGCAAGATCAAGGATTTTAAGTTTTGAAAAATAAGTTATTGCATTTTTCTTTAAGATCTGAAGCCGCTTTGCCTTTTTGTCATTCACTTCTTTCCTGAATGTCAGGAATCCCTTTAGTCTCAGGTATTCATTCAGATTAATAAGATTGAAAGGGCGCTGCCTGAAACCATGATCACTGATAAGTATCAGAAAATCATTGTCATTCATTTTCGAGATCAACTCTCCTGTTTTCCTATCAAATAATTTCAGCAGATTTGCTGTACAGCCCGATAAGAATTCATCCTTTTCATGCAGAGGGTCGTTCTCATCGTTGTATCTCCATGTATAATGCATTAACCTGTCAAGCGTGGTAAAGGTTACAAACTCGAGATCAAACTCACCACGGGACGATTGATATTCATACTCTTCCCATAACTTAAGCGTATCGGAAAAGATTGTCTCCATATCTGCTTTTAGTCCTGCCAGCCCCGCGACCGGACTGTAACCTCCCAGAACTTCAGGATGTAAAGAATCGGTATCATCCGGAGACAAAGAAGGATCACCGGTTATAAACGCAGGACCGCTTTCCATTATCCCGTTGATCTCCCATGACGGATATGCCAGGAAAGGATTTATAACAAGACATTTATATTTCTTCTCTGAAAGCACATCCCAGAATGTCTTCCCCTGAAGTTTGAATTTTGACTTATTTTCGAAGCTTTCAACACTCTCTATATAATCCTTACCCCTTATTATTCCGTGTTCAGCAGGATTTAATCCGGTAAAGATCGTGATCCATGCAGGAACCGAGTCGGCAGGAAATACCGATTCAATCTTCGACAGTACCCCTTCCCTGCTGATTTTCTTAAATACAGGCAGTTCATCAATATATCTTTCGAGTATGCTTTTGTCAAGCCCGTCTATTCCAATAATCCTAACCATTTGAATTTAATGAGTCAATATTCCGATGCATAAATTATTGACTTAGTGTTCCTTAGTGTCTTAGTGCCTTGGTGGCATTTTTCCCAGCCACAAAGACACAAAGGCACTAAGTTGCACTAAGCCATTATTATATTAAGTATTTCATTAATCGCAATCTCTGGATCTCCGTTATTGTCAATCAGGTACCCTTTCTTCAGTTCCTTAAATATTTTCCTGTAAATCAGATCACGTTCGTACAGATATTCATGACCGGGGATATCATTTTTTCTTTCCAGTGCAGTTCCGGGAGTGACTGAGATAAGAAAAATACCATCAAATCTTTCACACATACTGATTATCGTTCTGTACATCCGGGTATCAGTTATATCACCAAAATTAACTGTCTGATCTGCAAGAAAATCTATAACGAACCGGTCAAGAAGAATAATTTTGTCCCTGTTCTTCCTGATCCTGTGAAAAACACGGATGATCTGAAAATAATAATCAAGGAAGAATGATCTCAGAAGTATCTGTTTCATGACCGGAGAACGGCTGATCTTTCTTTTATTTGATTGCCATGCTGTATACTCTTCCGGTGAGATTGAATGGTAATCGGCTGATCTGTTTATGGTCCGTTTCCTGAAGATATTTACAAATATTTTAACTAAAAATGGTGAGTATCTTGCCCATATTTTAAGGGTTTCATAATTCTTATCACGAAGTCTTCTATCAATTTCGTCCAGAATTGAACTCTTCCCTGATCCGTCTATTCCCATGAAATAGTATATCATATCTCTGTTAGTTTTTCAGACAGTTCTTCCATAACATTATTCCATGAAAAATGCTGCAATATCAGATCCCTGTTGTTACATTTAACATTCAGTACCTCCCGGGACTTCAGAATAAGTTCATTCTGGTCATTGAAGTATGCAAATCCTGATGAAGTTTCGGAAAAATACTCCGGCAGACTGCCATAAGGTGTTGTAATAACCGGTAAATTGCACGACATTGCCTCAAGGACCGAAAGAGGGAATTCAATAGCCGCGTGATCGTTGAGAACGGGAAAAACATACAAATCCGACAACTGATACATTTCTTCGATGCGGGCAATGTATTCTTTACGGACAATAATTCCATGCCTTGTCAACTCGTCACAAAATGACTTATCTGCCTGAGTACTGGTACTTCCTATTATTATCACAGTATATCCGTCATCAGCCAGGGCCTTGAGAATGCCTAAATTTCTGGTCAACCTTATATGCCCTACATGAAGTGCAATTCTTTCATTCCCGCCAAAGCCATATTTTTCCCTGAGTTGTAATCTGCTATCTTTTCCGGCAGGTTTAAACTGGTCTGTGTCTGTTCCTGATCTGCATAAAACAGTACCAAGACCCATATTTTCAAAATATGAGGAATCTTTATCAGAGAAAACAACAATTCTCTCCGGCCGGATATATTTCAGAATTTTCCGTGAAAGCAATAAATGATTCCTCCTCTGGAGGTTTATGAGTACCGTCTTG
>DNOQ01000300.1 GCA_003501665.1 Bacteroidales bacterium
TCGAACCCGCGACCTCCGGCGTGACAGGCCGATATTCTAACCAACTGAACTACCGCACCAATACATTTAAGAACTACGGCCGATATTCTAATCCCGAGCATTCGGGAAACTACCGCACCAATTTCTTTAGCGACGCAAAAATAAGCGAAATTTTCATTCTGCAAAAGAATTGCCGTAAAAAAACAGCAACCGACCCAATTGGAGCCGGTTGCCTGATCAACTAATCCTTCCCTTTTAACAACGGGAAACCGGTGAAATAATTATTCACCTGCTTTACGCTTATTTAGCGTATTGAAATATGTCATTCCATTTATTTCTGTCATATCAACAACCCTGAAGCCATGGGAATCAAGAAGTTCCTCAACATTGCTTCTGGTCATAATCCTTTCGGTCTTGTGATCGAGAAAATCAATAAACCTCTTATAAAGAAAACTGGTCTTAAAGAATTTTGAACCGTTCCTTTTATGATTTTTTGCATCACTGAAACATCCAACAAAATTAGCATCGGATGATAAGACCTTGAACAGAATATGAAGAAAACTGTCGAGATGTTTTATAGTGTTAAGCTTCTTCAGATTTACGAGTACCTTTACCCCCCGCATGTCGTTCTGATCGTAGAAAAAATGATGTCGTGATGAAAGTACGAGCATATCAGGTTCATAAGCAAGGCCGAGCCACTTAAGATATTCGAGAAAAGTTCCGCACCCTTCCTGTACAAGATTATCATGTACAGGATTGACAACATTGGTTGCTGTCCATGGTTTACTCTTTTCATAAACCATCTCTTTAGTTGTAATTACATCTGCTCTGTATAAAACAGGATTTCCTTCCATCATTTCGAGTTAAAATTGTAACCCTAAAAATACAACCATATAAGGCACCTGTCAAGTAGCACAAGCTCAATATATGAAGAAATGCGAATGGTTTCAAGTTCGTTAATCAAACGAATCGGTTCAAATCTTTACCCACAGGAAGAGTTAACAGACTTATATGATCCATTCGTCAAAAAGACCCCATTATTTATTAACAAATCACTGACAGAATGATTTTTTCTCCTGTATTTGAAAAATTAAACCTCTTAAAATAAGAGATTTAACATTATATAACACAGGACAGACAGATAACAACCAACAGATGGCTATTTTGACCAACGTATGAAAAAAGTGGATAAAAAATTGAAAAACGGCTGTTTTTATACGGAAACAGAAATCTTATCAGTGCAGTTGAGCGCGTAAAAAAGTCAATTGTGTTCAAAATCTGTTGAATCAACCCAACCTGCAGTACGAACAGATAATTCTCCTTTCATATACCGGTTGTAAAAATCTCTGGTACGTTCTTCGGCATACACATACTGATCGAACATATCACCTTTGCCCTGCATCCTTGGATCATTTTGCTTTCCAAGTTTCTTCACAAGAAGTGATTCCAGATCATTTTTCACTGAATTATATTCCGGGTAGCCCGCCAGATTATTAACACATTCAGGATCAATTGATATATTATATAATTCTTCTTCTGGTCTTTTACCGAAATTGAGGTTCCAGAAATAATCAGACCTGTTGTTTCTTTTCATATTCAGTATTAGAGTCTTGGTCGGGCTTGCATCAGTATTCAGGTATCCGGTTTCGGGATTACCGGCCGGCCAGCGTTCGGGTTTGAAGTTTCTCATGTAAAGAAATCCGTTTATTATAATCCCTCTTATGGGGTATCCCTGATCATCAGGCCTTCCCACATCATGTCTCTCCTTCCCTATCAGCACATGATCCCTTTTGTTTCTGATCAGGCCGCTTTTCACCGACCGGAATATATCCGTGAAGCTTTTTCCCTCCATCGGCTGCATCCCGTTTTCAGATTGATTGATGCCCGCGAGATCAAGAATGGTTGGTGCAAAATCGATAAAACTGATAAAATCGTCAACCACCCTGCCGGGATTTTTAATACCTTTCCCCCACATGATGGCAAGAGGCATATGATTTGAATATTCATAAGCCTGTCCTTTAATCCTCGGAAAGGGCATTCCGTTATCAGCAGTTACGATGACAACCGTATTTTCGAGTTCATGTCGCTCGTCAAGTATCTTGAGCATTTTAACAAGATGGGTATCGAAATATTCAATCTCAAAGGCATAATCGAGCAAGTCGTTCCGGACAGTGTCATTTTCAGGCCAGAATTTTAAAATCCTCTCAGCATCTGAAAGATTTTTGCCCCCTTTGGTCACACCGGAACCATATTCATACCTGCGATGAGGCTCATGTGATCCGTACCAGAAGCAGAAAGGTTTACCTGGTTCGCGTGAATTCAGAAAATCCTCAAAATTTCCCGAGTAATCAGAGTTGGCTATCCCGGCGGCGGGAGGAACCGTTTTCCTCGAATTAAAGGGCTTTCCGGTCAATTGCCGGGGCTTGCCTTCACTATCGACAGCGACACCCGGGGCCCATCCCTTCGCTGTATAACCAACATCATATCCATTGGAACCCAATGATTCCATGAATGTTGTGTATTTCTGAGGAAAGAACGGCACATGGTTACAAGCCTCTTCAAGCTGCCAGCTGTTTCGGCCGGTAAGTAAACATGCCCGGGATGGTGAGGATTTTGCGTTGGGTGTATACGCATTATTAAACAGGATACCGTCTGCGGCAACCCTGTCAAAACCCGGAGTTTCAACAAAAGTACAGCCGTAAGCGCTCATATGAGGATACGAAATATCATCTCCGATAGCAAGCAGGATATTTGGCCGATCAGGTTCATTCGTGCAGGCACAAAGTGCCGCGGGTGCAACAAGGATAAGGGTTCTAAGGCTGGTGTTTTTCATTTTCTTTTAAATAATCTAAAACTATACTCTTCAGGATATTTGCAAGTTTCAAATCAGGGATCTCTTCCTTTTTGAAAAACCGCGGATAATCGCCTTCAAGCAGTTTAATTGCTTCTATTGGCAGATCTATCTTCCCGGTATAAATATATTTTATATTCGGGTAAGCATCTCCCTCAAAACAATCATATTTTCTAAAGAATCTGAATTCCTTCAGATCAATATCGAGTTCTTCCTTTACCTCCCTCACAAGAGCCTGTTCCGGTGTTTCTCCATCTTCAACATGTCCGCCGAAGAGATCCCAGTGTTGTGGAAAAGGTATTCCAGGTTTATTATCGCGAAGATAAAGAAGCAGCTCTCCTTTCTCATTTTCAAAAATTATCTGGGCGATTTTTACCACCATTTCACTCATGTTATTTTAAATATAATTACCTTCCTCAATGTTATTAACTACGTATTAAAAACGTCTTTTAATACGTTTTTTAATACGTAGTTACCTTGTTAATCACTAACCTTATCCGTCACCACAGGTTTAAGGGTTACAAGTAACAGGACCACTGCAACCACGACAGGGATAGCAAGCAGAGCCATATCTCTTCCGAGGTTTCCGGCATCAGTTGATTTGCCCAGCCAGCCTGTTACAAGTGCACCTGCAAACACGCCCGTCAGGTTCATAAGTCCGTAACCGGCAGCACGTTGTCGCGGCGATACAAACTGGCATAATATCGGCATATTATTTGAATCAAACATTCCGAAACCTATTCCGAAGACTATTCCGCCTGCCATAATGCCGGTAATGCCACTGCTGAAACCGACCAGCAGGATTGCCGGGATCGTCAGCGACAAACCAATTGCACCGGTATAGATTCTTCCCCGTAAATTATGGGATATCCATCGGTCGGCAACTATCCCTCCGGCAATAACACCCAGGAAAGAAGAGGATGCAATGGTTATGGTACACAATGGTCCGGCTATCGACATATCCAGCCCCAAAGTTTCCGCAAAGAGTGTCGGCATCCAGTTCTTTACAGCCCAGCCGGGCAGACTGGGAACTGCGAAGTAAAACAGGATAACCCAGAAACTTATCATTCCAAGGAGCATCCCAAGACTATTTTTAACAGAATCCAGAATATTTCCGGATTTTATAGTCTTCACCTCAGGAACAGGAGTATCTCTTTTTTCATTCAGGAAAAATATCAGAATGATACTGTAAAGCACTCCGATCAGTCCGAAGCTTTGAAAGGTTATCTGCCACGACCATGCATGCGCAACAGTTGCCCCGAAACCTCCAAGTGCCTGCCCCACATACAAACCTGTCATATGGATGCCAACAGCAAGTGAACGGGTATTTCCCCTGTGATAATCGGCTATCAGTGCAAGTCCGGCCGGTATATAAAG
>DNOQ01000267.1 GCA_003501665.1 Bacteroidales bacterium
ATTGAGGTTACTCCCTATGATGCGAAGGCTCCATATTATCTTGGGAACCTTCTTTATGACTGGCAGCCGGCAGAAGCAATAAGATATTGGGAAAGCTCTGCTTCTCTCGATCCCGGGCTTTCAATAGTCAGAAGAAATCTTGCTCTGGGATATGCAAATCAGGAAAACGATCTTAATAAGGCAATCAGCAGTCTTGAAAAAGCGGTATCGGCAGAAAGGAAATATGCCATGCATTTTTTTGAGATGGATGAATTATACCAGGCAGCGGGAGTTTCTCCGGAAAAAAGACTTGCCATACTTGAGAAAAATCATGAGATAGTAAATCAGAGAGATGATGCCCTTTCCCATGAAATAGCACTGAAAATATTTGCCGGCAAATATCAGGAAGCCCTGGATCTTATGAAAAACCGGCAGTTCAATGTATGGGAAGGCGGTGCAAGGTTCAATGTAAACGATTACTGGACTGATGCCTATATTATGCTGGGACATTCAGAGATGGCGAAGCAAAATTTCAGGAAAGCTATAGAATATTATAGACTTTCAATCGAATACCCTTCAAATCTTCAGACTGCAAGAGGCGCATCCTCAGGCCGTTATGCTGAATCTTCATTGTGGTCAGGCATTGCATACCAGGCTGCCGGAGATACTAAAAAAGCTGCTAAGGAATGGAACGCGGCAGCAGCAGATATCCGGGAAAGAGACAGAATTATGATGAACAGTGAAACTATTAATATGTTCTATCAGGCAGTGTCATTAAAAAAACTCGGACAGAAGGAAAAAGCAGCAGATATATTTAACATACTTATTACCTCCGGTAACAACAGCCTGAAGAACAGGGATCAGGTGGATTTCTTTGCCAAGTTCGGACAGCAGCAGTCACAACGTTCCTCACTCGGGAATACTCACTTCATCATCGGCCTTGGCTATCTTGGCCTCGGGAAGCGCGCTGAAGCTGAATCTGAATTCAGAAAAGCCCTGGAAATATGCCCTGACCATCATTATTCAAAGATCTTTCTTGAGAATACAGACTGGAAATTTTGATTATCATCATTCTGAACGCTAAACTCTGAACCATTTGCCTGAGCTATTCATAAACAGAAAACACACATAAATTATAAAATAGATGAAAAAGCTCCTATTCTTACTATTGATAGTAACAGGTTGTTCTTCAACGAATGAAGAGATAAGAAAAAGCATTTCCCTGGCGGGAGAGTGGAAATTCAGGGTCGATTCACTCGATCGGGGCATTGATCAACAGTGGTATAACCTGCAGTTTGATGAAACCGTAAGACTTCCGGGATCAATGGCTGAAAACGGCAAAGGTGATGAAGTTACACTGAATACAGAATGGACGGGTGACATAATAGACCGTTCTTATTTCACCGATAAGAAATATGAAAAATACCGCCAGCCGGGAAATATAAAGATCCCGTTCTGGCTAAAGCCTCTAAAATACTATAAAGGTGCTGCATGGTATCAAAAAGATTTTGAACTTCCGGAGACCTGGAAAGATCAACGTATAACACTCTTCCTGGAGAGATGTCATTGGGAAACGGAAGTGTTCATCAACGGCAGAGAAGCCGGATCCCGGAACAGTCTGGCAACACCTCATGAGTATGATATCACTGAACTGGTTACCCCCGGAAGGAACAGGATCAATCTAAAGGTAGATAACCGTGTTATTATTCCTGTGGGAGTAAATTCCCACAGCATAAGTGACCATACACAGGGAAACTGGAACGGTATTACGGGAGATATAAAGCTGGAGGCTGCCCCACAGGTATATATTGATGATATTAAAATTTCCCCGGATATTGAGAAGGAGACTGCAAAAGTAATTGTAAGCATAAAAAATCCGGGGAATATCCATTTTAAAGGCGATTTGAAAATCCTGGCTCAGACAACCGGTTCAGAGCGGACAAAAAGGCTCCCTGTTAAGAAAGTGCCGGTCAGTACAAATTCTGATCAGCAACAGATCATTATCAATTATAAAATACCCAACCCGGAATTATGGAGCGAATTCAATCCTGTATTCTATAAACTCTCAGGAAGCCTGAAGAGTTCAGACAGAAAAGCAACTGATTTTATGTCAGTCGATTTTGGAATGAGGGAATTCAAAACCAATGGCACCCGTTTTGAGATCAACGGGATACCGGTCTTCTTGAGAGGCACCACCGAGTGTTGCATTTTTCCCCTTACAGGTTATCCTCCATCAGATATTAAATCCTGGGAGAAAGTACTTAAGACCTGCAGGGATTACGGACTGAATCATGTAAGATTCCATTCTTTCTGTCCACCGGAAGCCGCATTTATTGCAGCTGACAGGCTTGGGATATATTTTCACATTGAGTGCAGCTCATGGGCAAACCAGGGAAGTTCAATAGGTAACGGAGGTGCCATTGACAAATTCATTTATGAAGAAGGTGACAGAATAATTGAAGAGTATGGCAATCATCCTTCATTCTGCATGCTGGCTTACGGAAATGAGCCTGCCGGCAGGAATCAGAATGCTTATTTGGGACAGCTTATAAACTATTGGAAATCGAAAGATAACAGAAGGATTTATACTTCTGCTGCGGGTTGGCCGGTTATCCAGGAGAATGATTATCACCTCATCCCTGCTCCAAGAATTCAGCAATGGGGACAGGGTCTTAAGAGTATCATCAACGGGAAAGCTCCGCAGACAATGTTCGATTTCAGCGATATAATTGAAAAATATACTGTTCCGGTTGTAGGTCACGAGATAGGTCAATGGTGTGTATATCCCGATTTTAAGGAGATTGAAAAGTATACAGGGGTGTTAAAACCGGCAAATTTTGAAATATTCCGTGAGACACTTGAAGAAAATCACATGGGAGCACAGGCAGAGGATTTTCTGATGGCATCCGGGAAGCTTCAGGTTCTTTGCTATAAGGCAGATATCGAGGCAGCTTTACGCACTCCCGGATATGCCGGCTTTGAGATGCTACAGCTTCATGACTTTCCGGGCCAGGGTACGGCACTTGTCGGCATACTGAATCCTTTCTTTGGATCAAAAGGGTATATTACTCCTGAAGAGTTCAGAATGTTCTGCAATGAGACTGTGCCGCTTGCCCGGATGGAAAAGATGATCTTCAGAAACGGAGAAACATTTGAAGCCGGAGTGGAAATCGCGCACTTCGGACCTGGGCCTATGAAAAATGTAAAAATTCCATGCAAAGTTACAGATCAGGGTGGGAATATCCTCAGGGAAGAAACAATGATCATGCAGGAATTGAGCATCGGTAATAATATCATCGGAGTATTTGCAATGGACATTGGAAGATTTTCAGAGGCACAAAAGCTGAAATTTGAAGTGTCAATTGCCGGCACAACATTCAGGAATCAGTGGGATTTATGGGTATATCCCGAATCCGGAAAAATTGATCATGAAAAGATATATATCACAAATAATCTCGACAAAAAAGCCGGGGATGTCCTGAAAGGGGGAGGATCGGTACTATTACTGACTTTCGGTAACGTGAGTCAAAATAAAGGGGCCGGGGTGGCTATCGGATTTTCAAGCATCTTCTGGAACACAGCCTGGACNNGACTTCCCTACAGAATTCCACAGCAACTGGCAATGGTGGGATCCTGTATCTCATTCTCAGGCAATGATTCTGGATGGTTTTCCTGCAGAACTCAGGCCTTTGATCCAGCCGGTTGATACCTGGTTTGAGAACAGGAGACTTGCGCTGGCATTTGAATCAAAAACCGGCGGAGGTAAACTTTTGGTATGCAGTATTGATTTAAGTGAAATTCCTGATGACCGCCAGGTATCGAAACAACTGCTCGCTTCTGTTCTGAACTACATGAGCAGCCGGGATTTTAAACCTTCTGTTGAAGTTGAAACAGCAAAGATCATAACACTAATGAAATAATTACATCAATTAAATCTTTCGTAACTGTAATTTAACTCACCTTTATCTACATTTAATTTTAAATAACCGGCATTATATACTCCGTCTTTTAGAGGTTCCATTACAATATAAGTGGTAAGCCCAAAAACCTGAGTATATCTTCTATGTTCATGTCCTGATATGAGCATATCCACATGATATCTGGTAAATAATTCGATTAGTTTGTTGAGTTCTTCAACAAGAGGATTAGAAATCTCAGAAAATCTGAAGCGAAAGAAATTAAGATGAGTGAATACGATACAACGCCGGTAATATAATCGTTGATTTTGTAAGGTATTTTCGAACCATTTAAGCTGGTCAGTTCCCAAAGTACCGCTTCCTGAATCCAGACTGATATACAAATCATTTCCCGTTGGTGTCTTTATGGTGAAAGTATAAGTGGAGGCCCCAAACCTGATAAAATACTCATCCCATCCGTTATTGAACCACAGGTCATGATTACCCACTGTCAGGAAGTATGGCACAGAATCCTGTGTCTGCAGACACTGTGAAAGTTTAGCATAATCTTTTGGATTTCCGTCTATCAGATCCCCGGCCATTGTTACTGCAACAGCGTTTGAGTTTCTGGCAATCCGGAGCAAAGTAGTAAGATTTTTTATGCCTCCGACATGACTGTCGCCCGTGAACAGAATTAAATAATGATCTGTATTGACAACAATTTCCTTATTTAAGTTTGTTGAATTCCAAACCATCGACTGACCGAACCGTTTGTTCACCGAATGTTCCGCATCAGGAAATTCATTTTCTTTTCCACATGAAGCGGTGGTGAAAGAAATTGATAGTAACAGCAAAAGACAGAGGTTCAGTTGACGTTCCACTTTATACCCGTTCTTAAAAAAAATCCAAAATGATTGACTGCAAGATTGCAAATACCTGCTGGTTTGTAACAGAACTCAGTAAATAGTCCCAGACGTGAAAATGGGTCATAAACGCCACGCAGGAATAATAAGGGGTTAGTTTCCTGATTTATGCTGAAATTGTCGATGTTTGTAACAGATAATCCGATATTCCAATTGTCGTCGTTTGGATTGAGATAATAGCTGAATGAATATAGTACAATAAAATTCTCATGAATACTTGTGGCATTCTCTTCAATTTCCAAGTTTTTAACAACCCGATCCCTGAAG
>DNOQ01000085.1 GCA_003501665.1 Bacteroidales bacterium
TTCATAAGGAACAGGGAGCCACAGTATTATACCAGGGAACGGCCCGAAAATGCCAGGGTTGAGGGAGGTAACCTTGTTATCACGGCTGTCAGGGAGGATTATCAGGATGCAAAATATACTTCAGCAAGTATTATAACTCTCGGAAAATTTGAATTTACATATGGAAGGGTGGAAGTGCGGGCTAAGCTTCCCGGAGGCAGAAATGTATGGCCTGCAATATGGACCCTGGGTGTAAACCGTTCCGAAGTCGGATGGCCAAAGTGCGGCGAGATTGACATAATGGAATTCTGGGGGACGAGTTCGGGTACGGTTTCGGCAAATGTTCATACCGGTGATTATAATCATACAAAAGGCAACGGAAGGGGAGGTAAGATAAAAGTTGACAAACCCTGGGAGAATTTTCACGTGTATGCTGTTGAATGGTATCCCGACCGGCTTGATTTCTTCTTTGATGATAAAATGTATTATTCCTGTCCGAAGAAGGGAGAGGGAATTGGCGAATGGCCGTTTGATGCACCACAATATCTTCTCATAAATCTTGCGCTGACAGGAAGTAAGGAGGGGATAGATGATTCTATCTTTCCTGCGGAATATCTTATTGACTATGTCAGGATCTACGACCTGAAATAATACTGTTGAATATTCTGCAGCTTTGCTATGAATATTGATAAGGTCAGATTATCAGGACATGAATCCTGTTGTCTGATCACGGTAAAAATGAAATTGTGATTAATAAATTGTTATGAAGAAGTGTAACTGCATATTCAGAAGTATTTTTCTTACCCTGTTTCTGCTTGCAGCCTGTCTGTATGCTGCATCACAGCCTATTACGTCTGACAAAATAGATATACTTGTTGAGAGGACGATGGAAACATTTGATGTTCCCGGAATAGCTGTTGCAGTGATTAAGGATGATGAGGTAATCCATTCAAAAGGATATGGAGTAAGGTCGCTGAAAACAAAACAAAAAGTTGATTCAAATACCCTGTTCGGGATTGCTTCCATCAGTAAGGCATTCACCACGGCAGCTCTTGGGATGCTGGTGGATGAAAAAAAGCTGGACTGGAATGACAGGGTGATTGATTTTATTCCTGAATTCAGGCTTTATGATCCTTATGTCACCAGCGAGTTTACAATAGCTGACCTGCTGACCCACAGGAGCGGTATGGGATTAGGCGCCGGTGACCTGATGATCTGGCCGGGGAGGAATGATTTTAAAATCAATGATATCATTCATAACCTCCGTTATCTGAAACCTGTTTCAAGTTTCAGAACAAAATATGATTATGATAATCTGCTCTATATTGTTGCAGGAGAGGTGGTGGCAAGGGTTTCGGGAATGAGCTGGGACGATTTTATTGAAAAACGGATCATGCTGCCTCTTGGTATGACCGGCAGCGCAGCTTCTTACAGCCGGCTTAACGATAAATCCAATGTAATTGATCCGCATGCCCCGGTAAATGGTAAGGTGAAGGTGATTGACCGTAACTTCAATGAAGTGGCAAATGCTGCCGCAGGGATTTACAGTAATATTACAGATATTTCGAAATGGATCATTATGCAGATGAACAAAGGCAGATATGGCGAAGGACTTAATAAACAACTTTTCAGTGAAGCTGTTCACAGGACAATGTGGTCGCCTCATACGATCATTCCGGTGAGAGAATCACCGGAATTTAAAACACATTTTTCCGCATATGGTCTTGGCTGGAGATTAAATGATATTATGGGATATAAACAGGTTGGTCATACCGGCGGTCTTGGGGGTATTGTGACACAGGTTACTCTTATTCCCGAATTAAAACTTGGGATCATTGTCTTTACAAACCAGCAATCCGGGGCGGCTTTCCGTGCCATAAGCACCACGATCCTTGACAGTTATTTCGGAATAACAGGTGCAGACAGGGTAAAACAATATTCTGAAGCCGGGAAGAAAGATTTTGAGGATGCGAAAAAAATAACGGATGAGATATGGAAGAGTGTTGAAGCAAAGAAGTCAGAACTGGTAACAATGGATAAAACCATCTATACAGGAACCTATACCGACAGTTGGTTTGGAGATGTGACAATTTCGGATAAGAACGGAAAGTTATGGTTCGATTCAAAGAGGTCACCGGATCTGTCCGGTGAAATGTTCTATTTCAGGGGCAATACATTTATTGTAAAATGGAATGACAGAAGCATGGATGCAGATGCTTATGTAATGTTTTGTCTTGACGGTACCGGTAAAGCATCAGGAATGACGATGAAGGCAATTTCGCCCTTAACGGATTTCAGCTATGATTTTCATGACCTGGATTTCACCAGGTGAGTGAAGGCTTCAGTTATTTGCCATTTTCATCGGTTTCGATCTTCGAGAACTGGAGAGGTTTGCGGAACCACGATGTCCTGTAAGCTCCGTAAAGGAGTCCCAGTGAAAGCCAGCAGATACCGACAATCTTTGCCTTTGTTCCCAGGCTGAGCCACAGATAAAGACAGATAAGAAATCCCAGGACCGGAACAATGAAATTGCTGAAATTCCTTTTTCCCCTGAGATAATAATGAACAAAAGAGGATGCATTTACACCCATAAATGCGATAAGGGCGCCAAAATTCAGAAGCTGTGCGCCAAGCGGATATGTAAGTGTGAAAGCCCCCAGAAGAGCAAATATGCCTACCAGGACAATATTATTACTCGGTATTCTGGTCTTTGGATGAACCTTTGCAAAGAATTTCCCCGGAATTGCATTATCCCTGCCCATTCCGTAGAGAAGACGGCCGGCACCCAGATGGGCTCCTGAACCTGAACCTATTGTGGCAATCAGCAATGCAACGTTAACCAGGTTAAAAAGCCACTGACCACCGGCTCTCCCTGCCACATAACAGAATGCTGTATCCTGATCGGGGAATGTTGTTTCGGGCCATACCATCTGTGCAGTATAAACCTGAATAGCCGCAAGGACACCTGTTATTATACATACCAGTACCGATGCAAAAAGAATATTCCTTCTGGGATTATGAACCTCTTCGGAGAGTGTGGAAATACCATCAAAGCCAATATATGTGAGAACTGCCAGGGAAGCTCCCGTCGATACAGTTTTGAATGAAAAAGTTTGGGGATCATAGAATGGTTTTGTCCAGTCTGCGGCGCTTACCGGAGGATTTATAAACAGATAGCGGATTGCTGATCCCAGGAAGAGCACTATCACTATGCCAAGGCCCACAGCTATTACCATATTGGTTTTGGCACTTGCTTCAATTCCCCGTAAATTCATTCCTGTAAAAAGCAGTGCAAAGAAGATCGCATATGCTGCAAAAGGTATTTCCGGGATGAAATTCATACATGCCTTGCTTGCCCAGATAATACATATAATGGGGTTCATCACATAGTCAAAGATCATTCCCCATCCTATGAAATAACCCATTGAAGGATGGATCTCCCGTCCCACATAAGTATATGCCGAACCTGCATTCGGGTATACATTTGCCATACGACCATAACTGACAGCCGTGAACATCATGGCTACCATTCCTATAAGAACAGTTGTGACAACATGACCCTTTGCAAGACTTGCTGCTGCTCCGAAGAGCGGCATTGGTGCCGTAGGCTGGATCAGAATGATACCATACAGTACAAGGGATGAGAGTCCGAGAACCCGTTTCAGTCCGGGACCGGATGCAGTTGAATTCAGTGTGGCGCTCATAAGGACAAGGTTGGATTTTTAGAAATATGTTTATGATGACCCGGCAGGGGAGATAAGGAATGGA
>DNOQ01000587.1 GCA_003501665.1 Bacteroidales bacterium
TAAAGGAAGCGAAACCCGCAAAAGAAAAGAAAGAGGTAAAAGGATCAAAAACCACCAAAACAAAGAAATAACCTATCTCTTTACCACCAGCCATTTATAATCATCAGGATCGATAATGGCATTTATGATTACAGGTTCTTTCAGATCCAGTGCGGCACCTGCCGACCTTATCATTGTTTCATGAGAATCAGCCTTTAGAACCTTTATCCCGAGAAATATATCTGATCCGAACATATCGCCATGGTACAGGCTGGTTCCGTATGGAGTAATATCTTTCCACAATTGTTTGAGTTTAATGAGATTTAGTTCCCCGTCGGAAAAAACTACCACAATTACCGGTATATTATATCGTCTTGCAGTCATAAGTTCACCTGCACTCATCAGGAATCCTCCGTCGCCGGTAATACACACACACCTGAGAAAAGGCTTTGCAATTGATGCTGCGATTGCTGAAGGTATGCCAAACCCCATTCCTGACCATCCGTTGGAAATAATAAAATTTCCCCTTATTCCTGTTTCCCAGTATTGTCCAAGAAGGTGAAGATGAGATCCCACATCCGCTGTTATAACTGCATCATCAGGTAATATTTCCCTCAAAATCTTCATGGCGGCAACGGGACCAAAATGACCTGTGAAACCCTCAAAAACTGACAGCATCTCATCCCTGATACCTTTTATGAGAGTATGTTCCGGAATGATTGTTCCCGGATTAAGGTTCTCCAGAATATTGAACCATTCCGCCGGTTTTCCTGCAAACTGTAATGCATTTATATCCGGCGGCATGTCAGTTTCTTTTGTGTCAAAATGGATCAGTGGTACCCGGGGGATCCATGATTCGTAATTAAATTCAACAGGATCGTAACCGATACCCAATACCAGATCAGTTTTTTCGTAAAGATCCTCAATATAATCACTTAAAGCATGGAACAGCACTCCGGCATAAGAAGGATGATGCTCGCTGATTATGCCTTTTGCCATAGGAGTTACAACAAAGGGGATTTTATACTTATCAAGAAATGAACTAAGGTATGGCTGGATCGCGAGTCGCCGGGCTGTCAATCCTGCAGCAATAAGAGGTCTGCGTGATCGTTCAAGCAATGAAATGATACTCCCGGTATCATTTGATGCCGGGATATGATCAGGAAACATGGTTGCTGAGGGAATTCCTTCTGTTTCTTCTCTTTCAGTTCCCAGGGGAAGGCCGATATGCACCGGTCCCGGATACTCTCTGCGGCATATTTCAAGGGCAGCCGGTATTATCTCAGCGGCATTTTCAGGGTTAAGCCGGAAAGTGGCTTTTGTCAGCGGCCTGAATAGCCCCTGATGATCAATATTCATCTGAGTGGTCCTTCTGATCATCAGGTTGTCCATTTCGCTTGTAAGGACTATTACTGAAGATCTGTCGAGAAGTGCACAGCCAATCCCTGTTGAAATATTTGTGGCCCCCGGTCCGAATGTGGCATGACAGACCCCCGGAATACCCGTAAGCCTCGATGTTACATCTGCCATTATAGCTGCACCTGATTCTCCGGTTGTGAGAATAAACTCAATGCCGGCGTTTTTAAATGCTTCAATCCATGGTATTGATGCACCTCCCGGGACACCGAATATTTGCCGCACGCCTGCATTAGATAACTGATCTGCAAGAAAATCCGGAATTTTCATAGCGGGTATAACTAACCTGAGACAAATCTATTAATAAAATATGTTATTTTTTTCGGATATTTGCCGCCAAAATATTTTTGTGCAAAAACAGGATAATACCATATTCCTTGCAATAGCTGCCTGCCTGTTATGGTCGACTGTATATGCCGTTATCAAGGTCGGCCTTCAATATGATACTCCCCTTCATTTTGCAGGTTTGAGATTCATAATATCAGGAATGATGATCTTTCCTTTTACTGTAAAACCCGCAAAATTTTTTACAATGATCAGGATGCACCGGAAAGTTGTAATATGGGTAACGGTTTTGCAAACCCTTGTTAATTATATACTTTTTTATCTGGGAATGGATCTTGTTCCGGGTGCTCTGGGAGCAGTTATTGTAGGTTCACAACCTCTTGTAACGGCAGTTGTTGCTGCTGTTATGATCAGGGAGGACAGACTCACGAGGAGAAAAATCATTACAATAATCTGCGGTATTGCAGGGGTTGTACTGATAAGTGCAGGCAGACAGGCATTTAAGCTTGGTGCTGCAATTGAAATGCTGGGTGTTGTAATGATCCTTGGCGCCAATATTGCAACATCAACAAGTAATGTAATGGTATCACTCAGAGGCAAAGGGATAAATCCGCTGGTACTGAGTTCCACATCACTTTTTACAGGCGGAATTATTATATATTTGCTGTCGATACCGGCTGAAGGATTACCGGAATATTCACAGCCTGCACAATATTGGATTGCGCTCCTGTGGCTGAGCTTTGTTGCTGCATTCGCGTTTTCTTTATGGTACAGGCTTCTTCAGAGACCCAATGTGAAAGTATCAGAACTGAACATGTGGAAATTCATTATTCCGGTAGCAGGTGCAATACTCAGCTGGATACTCGCACCAGGTGAAAAACCTGAACTGCTTACAATTGCAGGAATGATTATTATAACAGTATCCCTGCTGCTTTTTTACAGGAACGGGGATAAATATCTTATAAGGCTGAAATGAAAAAAAGAGCTGCAGCAATATTATTTTATGTATTATTCTGGCTGGTATTCTTTGTTACTGCAAGGTTATTCTTCATTATTTCACATTTCAGAGAGGCTTTTGATTTCAGCGCCGGATTGCTATCCCTTACATTCCTGCATGGATTGAAACTTGATATCTCCGCCGTTGGCTATATATTGATAATTCCGGTTCTGCTTATGATCCCAGGAGTATACTTTAACCGGAGCCGGTTAAGGTCATTAATAAAGTGGTATACTTATATTATTATAATCATTTCGTCCATAATTGTTGTTTCTGACACCTTGTTGTACAAATACTGGGGATTCAGGATGGATTATACCCCGCTTATCTATCTTAAAACACCGAAGGCGGCTATGGCATCGGTATCCACACTGCAGTTCACAGGAGTTTTGCTGGGGATAATATCTTTTTCAGCACTTTTTATTTATTTATATCGCAGGTTTATAGATAAGCTGTTTAACAGGTTTGAAAGGATACGGTTCCGGCTGCCTGCTCTTATCGGATTTATTTTATTCTGGGGGTCTCTGCTTATTCCGATCCGCGGAGGCGTCGGAATAGCCCCTATAAATGCCGGCACTGTATATTTCAGCGAAGACATGTTCCTAAACCATACTGCAATAAATGTAGTATGGAACATTGGAAGCTCTGTCTTTAACCATAAGCCTGTAAGTAATCCTTATCAGTTCAGTGATATGACAATTGCCAGAGAACTCACAGATTCCCTGACAACCGACAATGGAAAAACCATAAGGGTACTTAATAATACGAGGCCGAATATACTGATGATCGTCCTTGAAAGCTTCGGAAGCACCTTTATTGAACCTCTCGGCGGGGATTCTCTTACTACACCGTATTTTAATAAGTATGCAAAAGAAGGGATTCTCTTTACAAGGTTTTATGCATCAGGTAACAGAACTGATAAAGCCATGCCTGCAATTTTGTGCGGCTATCCTGCACAACCAACCGTATCAATAATGAAAGAACCTAAAAAAACTCAATCCCTGCCCGGATTAGTCAAAACAATGAACGGTCAGGGTTATAATACTTCATTCTGGTATGGCGGAGAAATAAACTTTGCCAATTTTAATTCGTTTGTCATAAATGTCGGTTTTAAAAAGGTCATTACAATGGATAACTTCAGTCCGAAATTTTATAATTCAAAATGGGGAGTCCATGATCATGTGCTTTTTGAAGCATTGAGAGATACGATGAATAATATCAGGGAACCTTTTCTGAAAGTTATTCTCACTCTTTCGAGCCATGAGCCTTTTGAAGTACCTATGAAACCGGTTTTCCGGGGTATTGATGACCTTACAAAATTCAGGAATTCATTGTATTATACTGACAGATCACTTGGAACATTTCTCGACTGGGCAAGAACCACCGGCTGGTGGAAAAATACACTTGTTGTGCTTGTTGCAGATCACTGCAGAAGGAACTCAACTGATGTACACGAATACTCCGAAGAGATTTTTAAAATACCCATGCTGTGGCTTGGAGGGGCGCTTGCAGAAACAGGGATAAAAATAGAAAAGACCGGCAGCCAGGCCGATATCCCTCTGACAATTTTAAACCAGATTGGCATAGAAGATAATAATTATCCTTTTTCCAAAGACCTTTTATCCGACGCATCAGGCTCATTTGCCTTTTATACGTTTAACGAAGGTTTTGGATTCATAACCGACAGTTCCAGATACATTTATGAACATAAGCTTGGAGATTCGGTCGTTGAAGAGGGAAAGAGTACAGAAATTGCAGGACGTTATGGAAAAGCTTTTCTCCAGATTTTATTTGACGATTTCCTGAAGCGCTGAGATTCTTTAGTAAATTTGTGATATGTATCCGGG
Organism: Bacteroidales bacterium; assembly: GCA_003501665.1. Taxonomy (GTDB): domain Bacteria; phylum Bacteroidota; class Bacteroidia; order Bacteroidales; family VadinHA17; genus LD21. The sequence goes on from DNOQ01000587.1 coordinate 4,525, forward strand.
TCAGGTTAAAATAATTGCAGAGAGAAATGCACCCCGGTTAAATTATACGGCAGGACTTATACTTGGTGATATACTGGGGCTTGACTGGGAAATCATAACCGATCTGAATGACCGGGGTGATTATCCTTTGATAAACTATTCCTCGATTTTAGTACCCGGGTCATTTAAGATCCAGCCATTTCCTCTTTTGTTTGAATATGGTATCCGGCCCGTCGAAATATCAGTAAGTGACTGGAATGGTTTACCGGTAATTTTCCACAGCACATCGGATTCAGATATCCCGTTCGATATTTTTGCCTCATCATTTTATCTTGTTAGCCGTTATGAGGAGTACCTGGAATACCAGCCCGACAAACATGGAAGATTTGCCGGATCATCTTCAATAGCATACAGGAATGGTTTTCTCACAATCCCTGTGGTGGATCTGTGGGCAAAAGCTTTTGCTGATCTGCTTTCCGCCAAATATCCCTGGCTTGTATTCAGAAAAAGAGAATATAAAGCACTTCTTACAATCGATTCAGATCAGCCCTTTGCATATAAAGGCAAAGGATTACTCCGTACCATGGGAGGCCTGGTTCATGATATTGCAGTTTGGCCACGGAATTCATTTGAAAGGTTGAGAGTTTTATCCGGGAAATCAAGCGATCCCTTTGCAGTATATGATTACATAATCAGTAATATTGAAGAAACCAGTTCTGATGCAAAATTTTTCTTCCCTGCAGGAAAATTATCGGATTATGACAGGAATCCTTCGTGGAAAAACCAGGAATACAGAAATCTGATCAGGGAGACAGGGGAAAAGTATGTGGCAGGATTGCATCCTTCATATTATGCATCGGAAAATAGTCAGGTTTTCAGAACTGAAAAGGACAGACTTCAATCGGTGCTGGGCAGGGAGATCAACATCAGCAGATTCCATTTCATCAGGTTTAAATTGCCCGGATCTTATAAAATGTTGATTGATGAGGGGATATCTGAAGATCATTCGATGGGTTATCCCGATGAGCCGGGTTTCAGGGCCGGTATAGCAGGACCTTTCATGTTTTATGATCTGGAAGAAGAAAAGACTTCCGGTCTGAAAGTAGTTCCTTTCCAGGTTATGGATGCAACACTTTATCAGTACCGGCAACTTGATCCGGACCTGGCAGAAGAATTAATTTTAAAACTTATAAGTGAAACAAGGAAAGCAGGCGGGCTTTTTGTTAGTCTGTGGCATAATACCTCACTTCAGGATAAACCTGAATGGCAGGGTTGGAGAAGGCTGTTTGAAAAAATGTTAAAAATCCAGCAGACATGATTATCTATCTCAGACATGACGAAATCGACCGGGAACAGTGGGATAATTGCGTGAAATACTCACCCGGAAGCAAACCTTATGGTTACTCCTGGTACCTCGATATAATGGCTCCGGGGTGGGAAGCTTTGATAGATGATGATTATGATTCCGTATTTCCGGTGCCCGGATTCAAAAAATACGGAATAAAATACATTGCCACTCCGGTCTTCCTGCAGCAACTTGGAGCATATTCACCTGACAAATCACCTCAGAAAGCCATAAATGAATTCATCGAATACCTGCCAGATTTTTATTGGCTGACAGATCTGTGTACTGCCCAGAGAATTGATAATGACAGATACAGGGTTACCCTGAAAGCCAATTATGAACTCGACCTTAACTCATCTTATGATAAGCTTTGGGATCGATTCTCCGGCCACTGCAGACGGAATATTGAAAAATCTGTAAAAAAGAAGATCAGTATTACAGGGGATATTAAACCGGTTGAACTTATCGGACTTTTCCAGGATAATGCCGGGAAAAAGATCAGAGGCATAAAGCAAAGAGATTATCACCGTCTTAATACATTGATGGACTTCTGCATAAAAAATAAAAAAGGCCGGATTCTTGGAGTAAGAGCATCAAAGAAAAAGATAATTTACGGAATGTTCGTAATTGAAATAAAGGGAAGCAAGACTATGCTGTTTGTGGTCAATACACAGGAGAGCCGTGAAAAGAGACTTGGATATTACATGGTAAATGAACTTATTAAAGAATCAGCCGGAACCAGAACGGTCCTTGATTTCGCGGGATCATCCGTACCATCAATTGCTGCATTCATGGAGTCGTTTGGCAGCTATAATGTTCCGTATTACAGGCACTACAGGAACATGTTGCCGTGGCCGATACGCTTATTGAAATAATAATTCAGAAAGTTAAACACTCAATGTGCTAAAGCTTCTCCAGTTCAATTTCTTCATCCTCCTGTACCTCCTGAAGCTTTCCGTCCTGAAACCTGACTGTCCGTGCAGGGAAATTTTTGAGAATTGTTTGATTGTGAGTGGCAATTATAACGGCTCTCCCGGTTTTACTGATTTCCATAAGGAGTTTAATGATACCTTCCGAAGTTTCGGGATCAAGATTACCGGTTGGTTCATCGGCAAGAATTATGTCGGGATCATTCAGCAGAGCCCGTCCTATTACCACACGTTGCTGTTCACCACCCGAAAGCTGATGAGGCATCTTGTAACCTTTATGTCCGAGTCCGACTTTTTCAAGTACCTGTCCTATGCGGCCATTTATTTCATTCTTATCTTTCCATCCTGTCGCCTTAAGGACGAAATCAAGATTATCATAGACTGAACGGTCAGTCAAAAGCTGGAAATCCTGAAACACAATCCCGAGCTTCCGCCGCAGAAATGGAATATCCCTGTTCTTAAGTTTTACCAGATCATATCCGGCAACAATGCCTGTCCCCTGCTTAAGGGGCAATTGTGCATTGATCGTTTTGATAAGACTGGTTTTTCCACTGCCGACCCTTCCCACAAGGTACAGAAATTCACCCCTGGCTACACTCAGGTTAACATCCGATAATATGAGATTATCCTGCTGCCATATCTGGCACCCGGTAAGTTCAATAATTATATCAAGCGGAAGAGTTCCCTGCATTCTCNNAATAATAAAGCCCTCCGGCAGGCGTTTAATAGTTGTAATTTTGCAGCTGATTAATTAATGTTGAATTGCAGAAGTAATTAGTTTAAAAACAGGTTATTATGTGTTGTTTTCGCAATTTTTGCAATATTATTGTGCTGAGGGCGAACAGGTAAAAAAAAACAAATTATGAACAGAACAGGATTTCTTATAATCTCCGGTATTTTTCTCTTAGGATCACTCCGGGCGGAATCCCAGACAGCCTTTGCCGGAAAAGAGTACGGATCTGACTTTAAAAGGGCAATGGACCTGTTTAATAAGGAGAAGTACCCTGCAGCAATCAGGCTGTTTGATTCATATTTAAATAACCCTGCCGGCAAAGATTATCTCACTCTTGCAGATGCCCGTTATTACAGGGCTGTTGCATCCATAAACCTGTTTAATCCTGATGCAGAGTACCGGATGATGAATTTTATCAGGACACATCCTGAAAGCCCGAAGATAAACGAATCTTACCTGGCTTTAGGGAACTATTTCTATCAGAACAAAAATTACCGCAAGACAATTACATATCTGGAGGAAGTAAACCGACAGGAACTTCTGACTGACCAGCTTCCGGAATACTTTTTCCGGCTGGGCTATTCTCATTATATCCGTGGTCAGAAGCCAAGAGCACTGCTTATGTTCTCTGAGATAAAGGATATCGATACTGAGTATACAACACCTGCAATTTACTATTATTCCCAGATAGCTTATGAACAGAAGATGTATGAAACGGCCATGGAGGGTTTTAACCGTCTTAAAAATGACGAAACTTTCGGAAATATAGTCCCATTCTATATTGTGCAGATACTCTATATGAAAAAGGATTATGACCAGATACTTGAGATAGCTCCCGAACTTATTGAGAAGGCTGGCAGGGAAAGGGCAGTTGAATTATACAGATTTATCGGGGATGCTTATTTCAACAAAGAAAAATATCAGGAAGCACTGCCTTATCTGGAAAAATTTGCCACCGGGACCAAAATAAGCGGCAGGGAGGAAAAATATCAGCTGGGATATTGTTATTACAAGACGGGAGACTATGACAAAGCCATAAAACTTTTACAGGAGATTGGAGTAAGATCCGATATTCTGAGCCAGAATATATGGTATGTTCTTGGGGACTGTTACCTGAAGCAGAATAATCTGAGCCGTGCAAAATTCGGATTTTCAGAAGCGTCTAAACTGAGTTTTGATAAGAGGATACAGGAGGATGCACTCTTTAATTATGCAAAAATCACTTATGAGACTTCATATTCTCCTTTTGGTGAAGCGATTGCATCTTTACAGGAATATGTAAACCTTTTTCCGGGTTCGGAAAGGATTGAAGAGGCATATAATTATCTGGTACTTGCCTATCTTCAGGATAAGAATTATGGGGCAGCCCTGAGTTCGCTCGACAGGATACGCACCATGAACAGCAAACTCGAGGAGGCATACCAGCGGGCAGCGTTTTTCCGGGGACTTGAACTGTTCAAAAATATGGAACTTGAGGAAGCAGTGGTTATGTTTGGAAAATCACTGCAATATGAGAAATATAACAGGCAGTTAAGAGCCAGGGCCATATACTGGAGGGGAGAAGCTTTTTACCGTCTTGGAAAATATGAGGAAGCAAAGACCGATTATATTACTTTTCTGGGGATTCCCGGATCCATGATCCTAAGTGAGAATCTCATGCTGAGATATAATCTGGGGTATACCTTCTTCAATATGAAGGATTATCCCAATGCTATTATTCATTTAAAAGCTTTCGAATCGGAAGTGACAAGGGTAAAGCCGGATATTATGACTGACGCCAGAAACAGAATAGGTGATTGTTATTATATCACCACAAATTATCCGGTGGCAATTCAGTATTATGACAAAGTAATCGATTATGGAAAATCGGATGCTGATTATGCCATGTACCAGAAAGCATTTTCACAGGGCCTTATGAAAAACGAAAGGGGCAAAGCAAATGTGCTGACTTCACTTACAACGAAATACCCTTCATCTTCTTTGGTTCCCGGGGCAATATATGAACGTGGCCGGGCGTATCTGGTTCTGGAAGATTATGCCAGAAGTGAAACTGATTTCAAAACGATTATCAATTCATACCAGTCAACACCGTTTGTGCCGCGCGCCATTGTAAATCTGGGATTACTCTATTATAATACGCGTCAGAATGAAAAAGCAATTGAACAGTATAAGAAGGTAATTGAGAATTTCAGGGCAACTCCTGAAGCCAGAAATGCCATGACCGGTCTCAGGAATGTATACGTTGAAATGAATGATGTTGAAGCATATTTTGCCTATACAAGGACGATACAGGGGGCCGGAGATATCAATCTTGCAGAAAAAGATTCCATGCTGTACGCATCGGGAGAAAATCTTTATATGACAGGAAATTGCCAGAGAGCTGCCGGAATTTTTGAGAGCTATCTGAGGGAATTTCCGAACGGGAGTTTCATCCAGAACGCAAGGTTTTATCTTGCGGAATGCAGGAGAACAGAGGGCAGGGATGAGGAAGCATTGAGATTGTATTCAGCTGTGGTACAGGCTCATCATAATCAGTTTACGGAACAGTCGCTGGTTTCTGCAGCTGATCTGTCATACAGAATGGAGAATTTCACTTCATCACTTGAATATTATGAAAAGCTTGAGGCAGCAGCAGGAACTTCGGAAAACAAAGTAATATCTCTGAGGGGACAGCTGAGATCTGCATATCAGCTTGGAGATGCCAGAAAAACAATAGCTGCGGTGGATAAGATACGCAAAACCGGAAATATACCCGAGGAACTGTTACGCGAAGCTGTCTTTATGAGGGCAAAAGCCAATTACAGTCTGAATAATTTTGATGAAGCCCTTGCAGACTTCCGCACAACAGCAAGAGAGGTTGTGAGTTCAGAGGGCGCTGAATCCAAGTACCGGATTGCCGAAATCCTTTATATGAAAAACCTGACAGGCGAGTCGGAAAAAACAATTTTGGAATTCATCGATCAGAAATCACCGCATCAGTACTGGATGGCAAAGAATTTCCTTCTTCTGTCGGATATTTCAGTGAAAAAAGGAGATCTGCTTCAGGCACGAGTGACCCTCGAAAGTATAAGGGATTATTATACCGTAAGGGATGACGGAATCCTTGATGAGGTCAGGACAAAACTTGCAGCTCTGAACCAGAATAATTTATAAAGTATAAATGGCAATGCAATGAAAAAGTTCATTATAAACATATCACTCATTATTCTGATTGCAGCACCGGGATATTCCCAGCAACAGGATCTTAAAAGGGAAGTGACACTTTATAATCCTTACATACCATCCTTATCCGATTTTAAAAAGAAAAGCTTTCTTCCTGTTATTGATGATACTGTCGTGGTGAGACCTGAATTTACTTACACGGTAAATACCAATCCATACAGCCCTGAATATTCAATAGTACCCATTAAGGCCGCATCACTGGTTCCCGATCCCCTTGAAAAGCTATACAAAAGCTATGTAAACCTCGGGTTTGGAAACTACCTGGCCCCTCTTGCCGAGGTGAGTGTGACGAATGAACGTTCAAAGAGCGGAGCATACGGTATATATGCAAGACATTTTTCAACTAACGGAAAAGTTAAACTGCAGAATAATAAAAGGGTTTATGCAGGTTATATGGATAATGATGCTTCATTGTTCGGTAAGAAATTCTTCATGGATAACTATCTTGAAGGATCGATTGATTATGCCCGGAAAACAAGGTATGCATACGGATATGATACAAGTTTATTCGATTATGAAGCCGATAAAAAAGATATAAGGATACTTTATAACAAAATCGGTGCTTCACTGTCGTTTGCATCACTTACACTCGATTCGTCCGATTTTTCATATGATTTCGACATGAATTACGGCTATTTCTTCAATAACAAAACTCTTCTTCAGCATAATTCAGGACTGAGCGGAGCCATGGCGAAAAATTACAGGGATCTCTATATCGGATCGGGCCTCGGTATGGATTTTTACCGTCCCTCAAAAGAAATAACCGGGAAACTGAAATATGTGGTTTCTTTAAGTCCTTTTATTTCTAAAAGTTCTACCCTGTGGAACTTCAGGCTCGGCATGCAATTGCTTGTTGATAAGGATACCCTGTCATCGGCTAAATTCCATCTTTATCCCGATGTAAAATTTGCATTCGATATAGTACCCTCATATATAAGTTTTTTTGCAGGACTTGGTGGTAAACTGGAACAAAATACACCTGAAAAGGTCATTGAGGAAAATCCTTTTATGCTTCGTGACGGGACACTCTATATGCTCCCAAATACAAGTCATCAGCTGATCCTCTCGGGAGGATTGAAAGGAAATACCGGAATTGGAGGGAATTACCTGATCTCAGCTTCCTATTCAATGATCACCGATATGTTGTTCTATTCGAACCTGGTATTTTACGATCCTTTGTTTGAATCACAGGTCGGAAACCTTTTTTTCCCCATCCAGGATGATGCTGAATTATTTAATTTACACGGTGAAATAAACGGAGTTATCGGAGATAAGATTACTTACAGCGGGAGTGCAAATTATTACAACTATAAACTCGGCAAAAATGAATATCCCTGGAGCAAACAACCATGGGACGGGAAGCTGGGTGTAAAATATAATCTGAGGAACAAGATTATTGCGGGCATTGATGTAACAGCGCTGGGGAAGCGCCGGTTCATTTCCTGGAAGAACGATCTTTACATGCCGCCTTCAACATATATCTTTAAATCTCCCCTTCATATCAATGCAAATCTGAGCGCTGAATACAGGTATACAAAGATCCTGTCGTTCTGGTTAAAAGTCAATAATATAGCAGTTAACCGTAATTACGACTGGGCATTCTATCCCACACAGAGGTTCATGTGTATGGCGGGATTGACGTATAGCTTGTAATACGGTGTCAGAATTATCCATAATTGTAAAATAAACGTATTAAAATACGTTTATTAATACGTTTATTCTTACAAAAGATATCGTTGTTAATTAGGGTCTGGTGAAAAAGTCTTAAAAATTTGATATAAGAAATACTATGATAATAAAAGTGTTAAGAAAATGCACGGTTTTAAGCATAAACCTTCAAAAACCTTACATTTTTAATAGCAGGAAAAACTAAGAAAATTGCTGAT
>DNOQ01000225.1 GCA_003501665.1 Bacteroidales bacterium
GGCATTGATAATACTTTAATTATGGTATTAAATTCATGGATAAAATTGGGAGTGAACAGATCATTGTTCAGATTATCTATTATTTCCTGAATTTTCCAGAACCTTCCATCACATATCTCGTCATTGTCTGTTTCGGGAAGATTATCCGAGGTGCCTTTGTATGAATAAACCAGTTCCTTTTCACGGGGAGATTCCCAGATATATTTCCTTAAAAACTCAAAATTGAAGGATTTCAGTCCAAGCTCCTCTTCTGTTTCTCTTTTCAGGGCATTCTCGGCACTCTCCCCCGGCTGAATATGTCCGCCTGCCGATGTATCCCACTTTCCCGGAAAAAGATCCTTTGTCAGTGCCCGTTTCTGAAGGAATATTTCTCCTTTTTCATTGAAAAGGTGAAGATGAACCACGGGGTGAAGCAGTTTGCTTTTGCCATCGTGGCATAAAGTTCTGGGAGCTGTGGAAATTTCATTCCCGTTCTCATCCACTACAGGGAAGATCTCAACAGGATTATCTTTCATAATCAGCAAAAATAGTATTTTAAAGGAATTCCGGGAAGATTTCCTTTCCCGGATTAATAATAATTCCGGTAAATGGCTTGGATCAATGCCTGAGGCATTGAATTCAAACAGCCCGGGTTTCAGGTGTTACCCGTGCTATTGGGAGATGACACCGCCGGTGTGAGTTGCAGGTTGATCATTCCGGAATTGACAACAAGGCCGGGTGTCAGTTTCCGGGCTGTGCAAAGTTGACATGGCAGGAGTACTTCGATGCAATTATTGGCTGATTATTCTTTACCGATTATGCTGAACAGACAGTTGTCTCTGTTCCCGTCTTCATCAACAACAGTCAGAATATGATCGCCGGGATTGGCGAAAATTTCAACCTGGTGAATTGATTTAGTTGTCGCTTTATACTCATCACCGATATGCCAGAAGATCTTTTTTGAAGGGTTGCGATGTGCCACTTCCGCGATCACCCTGGTCAGATCACCAGTCTGATCGCGGGGGATAAAGATTTTTATTCCGGGTGTCGGATAAATAAATTCCATTACCGGGATGCTTTTATCAGGTATGCATCCCGGTGCATAGGTGGGTAGTGCCCTGTAATCAGGATGCTTCCGGCGATAGAAATATTCCATCGCGGGGGGTAGAATGAACCATGCTTCATTCCTGATATCAGAAACCGGTGCGCAATCTGCATTAACCTGATATGTTCCGCTTCTATCGAGATGTATTATCTTATGGTACGGACATGATTCACTGCGTAATCCGTTAACACATGAAATAACTTCTGTTGTTTCGGGGCAGTCGGGTCCGGCTCTGAATCCGCTTTTCGAACAGGTACTGATCATTGTCATCTCATCTTCCGGCGGGGAGAACCATCCGGCAGTGCCCATAAGTCCTATCAGGTCGAAGAGTATTGGTGCGGCTACAGAAATACCTGTCAGGCCGGGTCGTCCTTCTCCATCAGCATTACCTGCCCATACTCCTATGACATAACCGGGAGTTGTTCCCACAGCCCAGGCATCCCGAAAACCGTAGCTTGTTCCGGTTTTCCATGCAACATCCGTGGATGAAGAAAAGAATTGCCAGCCGGCCTCACCCTCAGGTCTGTTTACTCTTCTGAGAGCTTCATAGGTGAGCCATATTGAAGATGCAGATAACAATGGTATTGAATATCTGACTTTTGCATTGTTCTTTTTATCTTCATTATTCAGTACGGGCTCATGATAATCGTCGGGTGAATACTTCTTTTCTTCATTATATCTGTTTAAAACTCTTGATAATGAAGCATATACTCCGGTCAGCTCCCATAGCGACGCTTCCCCGCCCCCGAGGATAAGTGATAATCCGTAATGATCGGCAGGTCTGGTAAATGTTGTAAATCCGGTTTTTCGAAGGATTTCCAGCATTTTTTCAGGGGTATACTGCTGAAGCATCTTAACAGCCGGTATATTAAGCGATTGCGACAATGCAAAGGATGCGGGTACTGCACCGCTGAAACTCATGTCGAAATTCTTTGGTGAAAATCCAGGGAACCGCGAAGGAATATCAGCAATAAGGGTATTCGGCAGGATATCTCCCGATTGCTGCATGGCAGCATAAAGTAATGGTTTGAGAATGCTTCCGGTACTTCTGGGTGCCCTGATAATATCCACATTGCCGGCATTTTCAGCTGCTTTTATTGTCCGGCTGTTACCTACATATGCCAGGACTTCACCGGTTTCAACTTTTATTATCAGGCATGCTGAATTATTGATAAGATTTCCCGAGATCTCCTTCTGATGCGAATTAATTATTTCATCTGCCCTCTCCTGTATTGAAGGATCAATGGTTGTTCTGATAATTTCTCCTTTATTTTTTAAAAAGAAATAATCAGTCAGATGTGGTGCACTGGCAGGAAGGAATTTTGGCATACCGGGAAGAGATTCATCAAGCGATAGGATCAGGGTAAGGGAATCAAAATATTTTCTTTCATAAAGCTTCCGGAGAAGATTATCACGTTTTGTTTTCAGAATCTCCTGGTTTTTTCCGGGGAATACAAGTGCCGGTGAGTTGGGAAGAACGGCCAGAGCAGCAGCTTCAGCCCAGGTGATCTCAGAGGATGGTTTTTCAAAGTAACGCCATGATGAAGCTTCAAGTCCGACAATATTACCTCCGAAAGGTGCATTGTTGGTATATAGTCTGAGGATATTATTTTTCGACCTGAAAAGTTCCAGTTTGATCGCTGAAAGCATCTCGCCAATTTTTACCGAATATGTACGTGTTGTGTTTTTCCCTGACAACCGTGCAACCTGCATTGTGATCGTACTGCCTCCGCTTACAACTTCTCCTTCTTTTATATTCAGGATCAATGCCCTGAATATTGATACAGGATTGATCCCGGGATGCAGGTAGAAATATCTGTCCTCGAATGTCAGCAGGGCTTTTATGAATTTGTCAGGAAGTTCACCGGTTCCGGGGAATCGCCACTGACCGTCATCAGCGATCCTTGCACCGAGAAGGCTCCCGTCATTTGATTCAACAACAGTAGAAAGAGGTACGTTGAAGCGGGGTAAAGGAGAAATCAAAACCGGAGTAATTACAACCCCGGCCACAATCAGTATGATTTTTAGTGCCTTCTTCAAGATTATTCTCCTGTCACTGCTACTCTTCCTCCCGGATACCGTGCATAGCAATTTTCAGTATACATTGCCTCGCACCAAATTGCAGGCTGTGAAAATTCTCCCTTGTAGGCGGCATTAAGAATAAGGATAAAAGTTTTTGTTTCACCCACACCCAGACTGAAATATGTATTTACCCTGTCGTCCCTTATGTCTGTATAATCATAAGCACTCTCCCTTATTCCGTATTCTGCTTCAAAAAGCCTGGTGTTGCGGATCTCCCATCCCGAAGGCACCATCCTTGTGAGAGCTATATCTTTTACTGCCGAAAAAGTGTTATTGGTCACCCTGACGGCCATCATGAAATCAGTTCCCATTGTGAGATTCTTATGATCAATAAAATTCAGGTTCATATCGACGTAACTCACCTTCATGCTTAATCCTTTTTCCACTGCTGAAACATCTGAAATGAAAGGAGTACCTTTTTTTACAAGCGTAGCATAAACAGGTACTTCGGAATTGTTAATCACGCTGAGTGAATTAGTTCCTCCGGTAATATCAAGGATTTCAGTCATGACTTCTTTTACACCGATCGTTTTATCGGTTTTTTTATCATTCAGAATGATGCTGATCTTTGCAGGCTTATTGCTTCCGGATGGCATCGTTTCAACCCATTTCATATAGCCGAACAGCCCCCACGCGAGTGAATGAGTACTGTACCACGAATCGCTGTTGAGCAGATCACAGATCTCTTTCAGGACAGGAAGAGCCTGTTCCTGATTTTTCAGAAGGGTAAGAGTATAGAGTATAACAGCTTTGTCGCGTACTGCACTTCCGTAATAATGATGGTAATATTCCGGTTCGGTTGTGATATTGCGTACATCCAGCAGATCGACGGCAACTTCATTTCTTCCTGTGCTTGCAAATGCCGCAGCCAGAAGCCAGCGGGAAAACTGTGGAATATCATTAGTCTCTCTCAGTCTGTTCATTGCACCTTTTTCCGGTTTGCCGGCAAGTGCAAGGGTGAAAAGTCTGTAGGCCTGATCGTTGGCAGTATACCTGTATCGCGGGTCGAATCGCCATTCCCTGGCTATCTTTTGCTGATAAGCGGTCCATTTCTGCCTGAATCCCGAAGTTATATTGAATCCGTTTCGTTCGGCTTCAATCATAAAATGACCCGCCCAGGATGTGATCCAGTTATCCGGCTGGTACGAACCCGGCCACACTGCAATACCTCCGTTTGACATCTGCCTTGAGATTATTTTACTAATGGCTTCTTTAATGTTTACGGAAGATTTTGCTGCTGTGGCATTATTATCTGAGAGATCTTTGAGCCAGATCTGTGGAAAGGCTGCAGAAATGATCTGTTCGGTACATCCGTGAGGAAAACCCAGGAGATGATCGAGATGTTTTTCAAGATTGACTGAAGGAAGAGATGATACTTCAATTTTAGCTGAGTTGGATCCTTCGGTTCCGAAGGGTTTAAAAGATGTTTTCCATTGTTCCCCGGGCTTAAGCAGGTTAAGTTCTGCCCGTGTTTCGGGAGGATTGGGACTCCGGACTTCAATATCCATTTCGTAAACAGCTGTCTCACCTCCTCCGGAAGCAGTCACTTTTATCTTCCCGGTCCCGGTTCTTTCTCCTGCAATAAATGTAAATTCAGTATCTTTTTCTCCCTGCCCTGCTGATGAAATGATCTTTGTGGTTTCTGTAAATTTTATAAAATCATTTCCTTCTGCCTGTATATTAATTTCTGATATGTTTTCTTTCCGGATGAAAAGTGTAACAGGAAGTGCAGCTTTTTCACCCGGACATATTACCCGGGGAGCAGTGACAAGCACCATTAAGGGATCTCTTACAAAGACCGGTTTATCTGCCGCTCCGTAAGCAACATTGTTACCGGCAATGACCATTGTTCTGACGGAACCCGTATACCGTCGCAGGGTGAGCGTGTGAGTGTTCGTTTTTCCCTGTTGAAGATTAAACGGGCCGAGGAATTTTACCGCTGGAATAAATCTTTGTGCTTTGTTTGCAGTTCTGTCTGTTATTGCCTCATCACCCCCGGTTGCAAATATTCTGTCAAGTGTACCTCCGAATGCCCCGAGTACATAATCATAAAGATCCCATGTTTTTACGCCGAGAGCTTCACGTGAATAAAAGTAATTCCAGGGATCGGGTGTTTTATAACCGGTAATATCGAGTAATCCTTCATCGACCACCGCGAGGGTGTATGTCATTGGTTTATTACCGGCCTCGCTCACCTTTATCTCGAAAGATCTCTGGGATCTGATCTCATCCGGCATACTTATCCTGGGATCAAGACGTGTTCCGGGATCCTCCACTGAAATATTAACTATCCCGTAGAGCCGGATGGGCATATCATTAATTGTCTGGCTGTGAGGCTGAATTACAGTCACATAAGCATATACATTAGGAGCCATCCGTGGAGTTACCCTGAAAATAATCCCGGTATTTCCTTTCTCTGTCGTGGTGCGTATCTGATTTATAACTCCTGTTGAATTCTCCAGGGTAATAATAGCTGTTGAATTCTCCGGGGAAGGGAATGAGAGTCTGACCTCATCTCCGGGATTATATTTTTCCTTATCGGTACTCACCGCAAGAAGTGTTGCTCCTTCGGCATTCTCTTTCATTCCATAATCCCATGGCCAGTCAATAAGCACTATCATGCCCGTAGAGTGTCCCGCGGGAGTAGTTGCCCTTATCAGATATCTTCCCCAGTCCTGTTTGTTAATATTAAAGGTAAGGCTTCCGGTTCCTTCCCTGGTGGTTATTTTCTGCCTGATGACAGGATTATGGATCCTTCCCGAGATATAACCGGCAAGGTATTCATCATCTGATTCCCACCACCATCTGTATGAAAGCTTGTAAACTGTTATTTCCACTTCCGACCTTACAGGCCTTCCCCTTTCATCAACAGTAACAATTTTCACATCATTATTTTTATCGGTATAGAGCATTCTGCTTTTACCTGTCAGAGCGGGCAGATTGATACCGACAAAAACCGGATAAGGAGCATATTTGTAAGTTGTCTGGATTATACTTTCATCTCCTCCCTGTTCCTGAACTCTGGCAGTGAAAACGACATTCAGCATTCCGGGGGCATTAAGTCTGTCGCCGGGATGGAATCTTATTGTTGCATTACCGTTTTCATCAATCTTATTATTGAAAATATTAACAGTTTCGGTATAAAAATCTGCCACCGGATCATCAAAAATGTACTGGCTGTATTTTTCAAATTCAGTTTTTGTATGTTTCAGAATATAATCTACAGAAGAATTGAGATTTCGTGCCACGGCTCCGTTCAGCCATTTAACATTTAATGTTCCTGTGGCCCCTCTGTCTGATCCTCCAAGGATATCTGAAGGGAAAGTAAGGTTTATCCTGAGGCGGTTTGGTTTTATGGTTTCGATACGTACCCGTTTTGTAAATGTGGCGCCCCCTATCCTGAACTGTGCACGGTAGTTGCCGGTTATGGCATCCGGAGTGGTTCCTGATCTGAAAACCAGAAGACTTTTGCCTCCCCATCTTTGTATCTGATTGTCCACCCGTTGTTCAAGAGAATTGATAAGTTCAAATTGTACCGGATGATCCTGAGGAAGATCTTTCAGCATATCCTTTATGAAAAGTGAAAGATAAATTGAGTCTCCGGGTCTCCATACATCTCTTTCACCATAAATAAAAGCTTTGATACCTTTTTCAGGAGTGTTTCCCGCAACATCGAACGAACTCAGCGAAAGTGATGCGCCATCGTTGATTTTTAAATAATTACGGTCTCTGTCTTTTTTTGCTATCACCAGATATGGTTTTCCCGGGCAATAAAGTGAAAATGATCCGTCCTGATCGGTGTTCCCTGAAACAATCTTTTGCATCTGATAATCATAAACTTCAATCTGAACCTCATTTACAGGTAATGCGGTCAGCAGATCATTAACCATAACATGAAGTATCCCGTCTTCTCCTTTTTTTGCAATCAGTCCGAGATTTGAAGCAAGGATATTTCTTGATACATTTTTATCGGGGCTGTAAAAAGCATCCATACAGGGATTATTCCGGTCTTCCCACCTGAAATTCATTGAGTAATAAATTGCGTCATTACTATCGTCAAAATAATTATCAGGATCATCCCAGTAGTTATCCCGGATCTCCTGTGCCTCGTCCAGAAGCTCCTCATACCTTGAGGGTTCTCCGGCATCCGTACAAGGATATAGAGAATATGACTTTCGCATGCTGAGCTGTACCTTGTATAGTACACCCGGCTCAATATTTATATAATCGGCAAGGTCAATTGTATATAAGTTCCACGATCCTGTACCTTTTCCTGTAAGAAGATCAACCCTGCCCGAATAGACAGGCCGGCCGAAACGCTTGATATAATATCCCCTGTCAATATCATTTTCCTGAAGAAAATACGGCAGATTGTTTTCAAAGATCTTTATTATTTTCAGGTCCACAGCTTTGAGATTGGCTGCCCTGAACGGAAATATCAGATTCTGGGATGAAGGAAGTATAACACCCTTTCCTTCAAACCGTATCTCCGGATTAAGGGATGCAAAGTCCAGTTTCGATGAGAAAGGAGAGGAAAGGCCCGACCCTTTCATATTTTTAACCGCCGGTTCAATATTCAGACTGACCTCCTGCTGTGGGGCATAAGAGAGAACGAGAGTAACTATATTGTTATCTATACTTACCGAGAAAGGAATATATGGTTCCAGGAAAATCAGTCCTTCCAGATCCTGGGATCCGTCGGGAGGCTCGGAGAATACTATATCAATTCCCGGGCTTTCTCCGGTTCGTTTCTTAATATCAAGAACAGTAAATTCTCCTATAGCCGGAATGATAATGGTTCTGGATCCTTTTTGTTTAACTCCCATTGAACTTCCGTTCCATGAGAGTACCATTTCACGTTTTTTATCGGTCCTTGAAAGATCAGGTATCGAAAAACTGTGGATAAGATCACTGGCATGGTCCCATTTTATTTCCAGTTTCTTACTGTCAATCCTTGCTTCCAGACAGCTTTCTATTTCTGATGCGGCGATATGATCCGAAGTTATCAGTTCTCCATTCAGAACATATTTATCTCCTTCGGCTGAACTAACAAGTGTGCCTGTTATTATGGTAAAATCCTTTTTCAGGGTCTGTATTCTGAGAGGGAACACTTTCAGTCTCTCCTCCACACTTCCAAGTTTATGTATCAAAAATTCTCCATTGTAAATTTTACCAGGGTCAAGAGGTTTGGAAGGTTTGAATACAAGTGTAGTTTCATCGGCCCATTCAGTCTTTCCTTTGATCAGCGGGTTGAATACAAAAAGTCCTGCCGGTGTTTGTCTGCCCGCTTTTGCCGCGAACTCCGGAGCAAAACGTATCTCTATTACCGAACTGGCAGGTATGATGCCTGATGTATATCCTGCGATATACTGACTGAAACCCCTGTCGACAGGCATTATGGTTCCGGATATTTCAGCAGCTTTCAGAAGTCCGGGTTTCGGAGCTGGCTTATCTCCCCGTCCGCATGAAATAATCAGAAGGATTGATATCAGTATAGTAAGAGGCTTGTAAGATTTCATTTCAGGATAGTGATTCTTGATTTATGTACCTAAATTACAAAAAAGATTACAATAAGAATCCGCGATTGTGATTTGGAAACAGACAATAAAAATATTAACCGCAGAGGTCGCAAAGGAATTACGCAGAGGTCGCAAAGAGATTACGCCTGCTTTGGGTACTCTGCGCTTAAAAACTATTTTAACCGGCATCATTGAGGAAGGAGGGTTATGGGGTCACCATCTCCGTTCTCAGTTTAGCCACATAATCCCTTATTTTGCCAAGGGTTTCGACAGTTACAGTCATTTCAGAACCCGAGGAGCGAAGAACCTGTTTTGAAGTATCTATTTCCAGATCACCTTTTTGAAAATATATTTCGAAGGTATCGAAATAATTATTCAGGAATTTCAGTTTTTTGGTAAAATAAACCACAACCGGATCATCATAATAGTTTTTCATGTAGCTCAGAAGGGATGTCAGTGTATATTTCTGTTCTGCAATTTTCTGAACAACTTCCGGATCGGGTTTTTCAGGGTCATAAGCCAGTTGTGTGGCAATATACATTGCTTCCACCCATCCGCCCATTAACATGAGTCCGGCTGTACTTTCCCTGCGGTTTTCCCTCAGATGATTTTCGAGATTGGCATAAGCCTTTTCCATAAACCTGGTAACGGTATCCGGATCAGCTATATCGCTTTCAATCTTTTTCAGAGGCTCAGTCATGAGGTGATCGGGTATCCCGAGTTTATTGCTCATTTTGCGGATTGTTACCATGTAATCCAGTACTTCCTGTCCCAGTCCAAACATTTTCAGGTAACCGAAATCGACACCGTATATACCTGTATTCACAGCGGTTTTTGAACTGCTCAGGTAAAGATCGCTGTTTGATGTTGAATTGAGCGTGGCATTACTATATGGAAGTCCGAGCCTGTTAAAAATAACACATATCTCAACAGGTGTAAGAAGTCCGTAAAAAGTCTCTCTTCTTGTTTCCGCAGAATCAACAGAAGATTCATCGGTCCTTAATGTTGAAAAAGTAGGAACAAAATTGAATTTTTCAGGTGCTTTTCGCTTACAGGAAAAGACAGTTAATATAATAAGTACAAACAGCAGAAAAATTTTGACTTTCATACGAAAATATTATAACTATATATTCTTGTAAATTAAGTGGTTCGTATGGAACCTTCATGATTGTAAAGTATTTTCATAATCTTTTTTGTTTTTGTAACATGAAGGTTTCATAGACAGAGAATTGACAAATCAAATTTAACATAAAATTCCAATAATTTAAAATTTGTTTGTGATCTGGTTTCTATCTGCAGTTCAAAGGCGAAGTTAAAGAAGTATTCTGTTCCCGAGCTGTTGTGATATTATCTTCAATGCTGCCTTGAGAGCCTGATCTTTTTTCTGAAGTGAAAGTACCCGTTCCATATCACCTGTCCTGACAGCATTTTCAAGCTGAACCATGATCTCTTTCAGTCTTACTTTAATTTTATCGCCTTTGAATTTCAGCACTGTATCCGGAACGATGTCTTTAAGCTTCATATCCTCTGTCTCGACGTATGTCTGTTTGTTCCTCCATATCCTGCTCAGCTGATGCGATTCTGCAAGTATGTCTGCGGATAATCTTGAGATTGAAGGATCCTCATTCTTGATAAAAACCTTATCATCAAGGAATACTCCCTGTTCCGAAGCAAAGCGGAACTCTTCGAATATGGTTCCAAAGATTGTATTATCAAAATTGAGTTCATCTGTAACTATTTCCCTCACAATATAATCTGCGACAGTTATGACTTCCTCGTTACCATCCTCAACCCTGATTTTACGTTCGAATTCATTACTGCCAAACTTAAGCAGCAGTCTTATTATCTCTTTTTCCGAAACATAAGTGGTAATCTCCTGTCTTACAGGTTTGGGAGGCGCCTGAGGAGGCACAGGCAGATCTTCAGGACCGGGATATTTGTTTCTGTCCTGGAACGATCTCTGCTGGCGCATTTTATTCACTTCATGATAGAGAACCGCTTCAGGGACTTCCATAAGAGTGCTGCACTCTTTAATATAGACTGTTCTTGATATGGATTCAGGTATTACTGCGATAGATCTGACAATATCGCGGATAAGATTTGCTTTTTTTACCGGGTCATCGGCTACTTCCTCAAGAAGGAGTTTTGTTTTAAACCGTATAAAATCAGTTTCATTTTCTTTCAGGAATCCCGAAAATTCCTCATTGCTTACTTTTTTTGAATATGAATCAGGATCTTCATTATCAGGAAGGAGAACTATTTTGACATTCATCCCCTCTTCAAGTACAATGTCAATTCCTCTTATTGAAGCTTTAATTCCGGCAGGATCACCATCATAAAGAATGGTGATATTTGGTGTGAATCTTTTGATGAGCCGCACCTGTTCGGCGGTAAGCGATGTACCGGATGAAGCAACAACATTTTCGATATTTGCTTCATGCATTGACATCACATCGGTGTAACCCTCAACAAGATAACACTTATCCTCCTGTGTTATCGCCTTTCGTGCCTGGTATATTCCGTAAAGGATACGGCTTTTATGGTATATTTCCGACTCCGGCGAATTGAGATATTTTGCTGTCCTGGCATCTGCTTTCAGTATTCTTCCACCGAAACCCAGAACCTGTCCCGAAAGAGAGTGTATGGGGAACATGATCCTTCCGCTGAACCTGTCGAAGATATGATCTTCATGTTCAATCGATAATCCTGTTTTTACCAGGAAATTTTTCTTATAACCGTCATCGAGGGCTTTTTTTGAAAATGCATCGCGTTTTTCGAAGCTGTAACCTGTTTCAAATTTTTTAAGAGTATTATGTCTGAAGCCCCGCTCTTTAAAGTAAGCAAGTCCGACTGAAATCCCCTCATCACTCTGAAAAAGGTTTTCAGAGAATTGCCTTGATGCATAAGCTGTTATAACAAGAAGGCTCTCCCGTTCATTCTGTTTCTCAAGTTCTTCGGGGGTAAGTTCTTTTTCAATGACCTCGATATGATATTTCTTTGCAAGGAATTTGAGTGCCTCCGGATATGTGAGGTGTTCGTGTTCCATTACAAAATTGACTACATTCCCGACTTTTCCGCAACCAAAGCATTTGAAGATCTCTTTTGATGGTGAGACGGTGAATGAAGGAGTCTTTTCATTATGAAAAGGGCATAATCCCAGGTAATTGGCTCCCCGTCTTTTAAGCGGAACAAATTCCTGGATCACCTCGACTATTTCGGCAGCGCTGAGAATACGATCTATTGTGGGACGGTCAATCATGGAGTAAAGATATTCAGAATAACCGGGACAGAGTGTTTTTGGAGTTTATTTTGTGATTTTTAAAACATGTGGGTTTCAGGTAATATTACATAGTTTTAACAGTCTTTCAGTCAGGATTGCCACCCCGACGGATGCCTTTTCTTTTATCACATTAACCTTCTTTATTGCCGGGACATATACGTTGTTGGGATCAATCAGCCAGAGAGATGCATTTTCCGGAGCATAGTCGATCAGTCCTGCTGCCGGATAAACATTCAGTGATGAGCCTATTACGGCAAAGATATCTGCAGAAGATGTTATACTGACTGCTTCATCCATCATGGGTACTGCTTCTCCGAACCAGACAATATGAGGTCTCAGCTGACTTTTCTTTTCACACTGATCACCGGCCTTTATCTCCTTATAGCCTATTTCATAGATCAGAGAAGGGTCAGAGGTGCTTCTGACTTTTGTAAGTTCGCCATGCAGATGCAGGATTTTTGTACTTCCTGCCCGTTCATGAAGATTATCAACGTTCTGGGTAATAACGTGAACATCGAAATATTTTTCAAGTTTTGCAACACCCTTGTGCCCGTCATTAGGCTCACAATCAGCGAGCTGACTTCTCCTTTCATTATAGAACCTGAGTACAAGTTCTTTGTTTTTCCACCATCCCATTGGTGATGCAACTTCGTTAACATCGTATTCTTCCCACAATCCTCCTGTTTCCCTGAAAGTCCGGATGCCGCTCTCGCGCGACATCCCTGCCCCTGAAAGTATTACCAGTTTTTTCATCTTTGATTCGTATTGTACGGCAAATTTAGTAATTATCAGGTTAGGGGAACAGATTGCTTCGTCGCCTGGCATGTAACCGGGATGGTATTTGTGCGGTGAATTGGAATTAAGGAACATGATTGCTTCGTCGCTTCGCTACTCGCAATGACTGGTCTTCAATGTTACATCTCTGCTACTGTCCTTGCGAGGAGTCCTGCCTCCGGCAGGACGACGAAGCAATCTGTTACGAATTATTACTACATTTACTTCCCGTAACAACGCCCCGATCTATGACGAGTCCCAAACGCAAAATTATCCTCGCGGTCACCGGCGCCAGCGGATCACTTTATGCAAAAAAACTGCTGGATGTCCTGCCGTGTGTTATTAACCCTCCTGCAGAGATTGCCGTTATTTTTTCCGATAATGCAAAAGAGATATGGAAGTATGAGACGGAAAGTAATTTTACTGCCATATCACCGGTAGCGGAATATGACAACAAGGATTTCTTTGCTCCGTTTGCGTCAGGTTCCTGTGAACACGATACCATGATTGTTTGTCCGGCTTCAATGGGTATTCTGGGAAGGATAGCCAATGGAACATCCGATGATCTGATAGCCCGGGCGGCTGATGTTATGCTCAAGGAGAAAAGAAAGCTGATTATTGTTCCCAGGGAAACACCATTCAACCTCATTCATTTAAAGAATATGGAAACCCTTGCCCTTACAGGAGCAATAATATGTCCGGCCACACCTTCCTTTTACAGCAAACCGAAAACAATTGATGATCTGGTGATGACAGTTGTTGAGAGGGTAATCACACTTGCCGGATTTGAGACCGGCATATACAGGTGGATGAGCAATGATTGACAAGCGGATAGTGAAATTCCTGAAGAAACATCATGTTCTCACCATCGCAACATGTGCAGAACATGATCCATGGTGTGCCAGCTGTTTTTATGTTTATCTGGAAGATGAAAATGCACTTGTTTTCACAACCGACACGAAGACCCGGCATGGTCAGGAATTTATTAAGGATCCTTCAGTAGCCGGCACAATTGCACTTGAGACGAAAATTATCGGGAAGATCAGGGGAGTCCAGTTTTCAGGAAAGGTGTCAGAGCTTTCAGGCACGATGTCTGATAAAGTAAAGAGGGCTTATATTAAAAGGTTTCCTGTTGCCATGCTGATGGAAACCAGGTTGTGGATCGTGGATCTCAGTTATGTTAAATATACCGATAACAGACTGGGTTTCGGTAAAAAGATAATATGGGGAAAATAATTTCTTACTTTCCCTTCTTAACAAAAGCAAATAGAACCTGTCCCGCTCAGCGGGAGGGGTTAAGGAAGTGAGGTCATTTAATTCAGTGCTATTTGCCAAGCTGCTGTTTCACAATCTTTGCAATATATTTTCCGAGGATATCAAATTCAATATTGACAACGGTTCCCTTTTTGAACTGGTGAAAATTGGTAACCTCGTATGTAAATGGTATGATAGCCACCTGAAAAGATCCTGGCTTTGAGTTGACCACAGTAAGGCTGACACCGTTCACCGCCACGGATCCCTTTTCCACAGTGAGATAATCATCCTGCAGAGGTTCATATTCGAAAGTATAGTACCAGCTGCCTCCTGCTTCTTTCACATCGGTACAGACTGCAGTCTGGTCAACATGTCCCTGTACCATATGACCGTCAAGCCGTCCGTCAAGCTTTGCGCTGCGTTCCAGGTTGACCTTATCGCCGACCTTAAGCAGTCCGAGGTTTGATTTCTCAAGTGTCTCCCTTATTGCTGTAACGGTATATGTATCTTCATCCTTTTTTACCACTGTGAGGCAGACACCGTTGTGAGAAATACTCTGATCTATCTTCAGCTCATTCGTGAATGAGCATTTCATGGTGATATGAATATTGTCTTTCTCTTTCGCGATTTTTACCACAGGGGCTGCTTCTTCAACTATTCCTGAAAACATGATTCTTCTATAGGTTATTTACAAATGTATTGAAATTTGGTAAACTTATGAAAAAGTCGTGCGGTCGTGCGGTCGTGCAGTCGGGAAATCATTAAGTCATTAAGTCTTTCAGTCTTGAAGTCAATTAATATTTAAAAAACTGTTTATAATTTAGCAGATTCTTTTAAGACTATATGACTGCACGACTGCACGACCGCATGACCGCATGACCGCA
>DNOQ01000442.1:0-1968 GCA_003501665.1 Bacteroidales bacterium
CCAGACTTTTTGCGCATTGCAGGCTGGAGCATACATTTACATAACCGACCTAGGCATAACCTAAGCCGAACGGGGAACTGGCGTTGATGACAGGGATTTTGTATGTTTATTTTTTTTGATGACTGATGTTGTTCTGTAATTTATTTTCCATTGTTTATAATACTTCCGTTAAGAAATTCCGTATTGAAACATGCTCTATGCCTTTGTAGTTGCCTTCAGCAGTTTCATCCATACTTACTACCATTTTTCTGCAGTTGTCGGGTATCGACAACAGGTTTCCAAATTCCCGTTCATGCGTTAACTCATCAGTAATTAGGTATGCTACCTGAACATACATCTTGATATCATTTTTAATGGCTACAAAATCAATCTCCACATCGCCATGTTTTCCGACAAAAACCTGGTTACTGTTTACAACAAGCTGATGGTACACCAGGTTTTCGAGCACTTTCCCGATATCTTTTTGCATGTAGGGTACAATGGCGTGCCGCATGCCAATATCCTCGAAATAAAACTTTTCTCCGATTTCAAAAATCTTTCTTCCTTCAATTTCTGAACGTTTAACCCGGTCAATCAGGTAAACCGATTCCAGGTAGGTTAGGTATTCGAGCACCAGTTTGGGCGACAGGTTGATTCGTTGCGATTTTAAATAGTCGCTGATACGTTTGGCTGATAAAACACTTCCTGTAATATCGGCCAGATAGTGGATGAGGTCTTGTAAAAACCTGACATTTCTTATGTTGAACCTTTCCACAATATCGCGTAAAACAATGGTATTGTGTATATTTCTAAGGTATTCGAAAATCACCGCATCTTCTTTTGGCAGATGAATCAGGTGTGGCATGCCCCCCAACGAATGTATTTCATAAGTGTTTCCACACTGTCAGGTAGCTGGTGAAACTGTATAAATTCACTATAAGATAATGCATGAACAGGAATTTGAATATACCTGCCGCTGAGGTATGTGGCCAGTTCGCCCGATAACAGGGTTGCATTGCTGCCAGTAATGTAAATATCCCAGTCATCAACAGACAGCAGGCTGCGTAAAGCCACTTCAAACCCGGCAATATCCTGTACCTCATCAATAAATAAATAATGATGCCCTTTACCGGAACGATGCACTTGCAGGTATTCCATCAGGTGGGTGTGGTTTTTAATGGAATCGAACCGGAAATCTTCCTTGTTAATGCTAATGATGACGGCCTCAGGATCGCGTTTTCGTATTTCGTCCATTACCTGCAACAGCACGTAACTTTTACCAACACGGCGCTGGCCTGTGAGCACCTTAATAAGTCCTGAACCTATAAATGGCTCTATTTTATTAAAATATAACGGACGTGGTATGTATTTTTTATCACTCATTCAATTTTCGTATAAGTAAAACTTTTGTTAAATATACAAATTTCTTTACTTACAGGAAAATATCTTGAAAAAACCAGAGGTCGGAGGCCGGCAACTGCATTTATACTTCCGACTTAGGCAGAGTCTTAGCCAAACTGCGGTAATTAAAGTGAAAAGTGAAAAGTTAAGGGTTCGAAATTAAGTTAAAAGTGTTAAGACATCAATCCCCTCAATCTATTCAATCTTCTCAATCCCCTCAATCTATTCCCGAAGAAATAGATGAGCAGGTATCATTTTGATGGTCATACCCTCTTTCTCAAATGTATCGCTTTGGTTGAGGGTTACGATACTTCCCTCTTTTATATCGAGATGCCCCATGGCTTCGAGTAACCCGTTGTATTCCCTTTCAAAATTTTCATCGTCGATGGTCAGGCATGCCTGTACGGCTTCTTTTACCCTGTTTTTTTCCATCGTAACGAAATCACATTCTCCATGACCCTTGTAATAGAAGATTTGCCTGTATTTCCGGCGTAAATGCAAAAATACCAGATTCTCTAAACGTTTACCCATATTCTCGCTTGTCGATACGGCATTTTCAGTATAAATCCCCAAATCCATCAGATATAC
>DNOQ01000442.1:2015-2932 GCA_003501665.1 Bacteroidales bacterium
GGCGATTTTATGCTAAACATTCCGACGAGCTTGCTGGCAGAAACAAGATTCCCTATATTGGTTATCAGGTATGCTGTTAGCTGTCTTAATGAGTTTACATCACGGATATTATGTCTGATAGCGATATCTCGCATCAATATATCGTCAACCAACGTATTCAGAACAACCGATGCGCCGGTTTTAACATATTCGGGCATTCCCCCCTCTTTAAGATAATTCAATACGGCGTTTTCCGCGTTATTCAGCGCTTTAAACCGAATAAACTCCGGGTAAGTGAATGGAAACAATTCCATAGGTAGATGCCTGCCGGTTAAATGCGTTCCCAATTCCATACTAAACATGGAAGCATTGGAACCTGTTATAAACACCTTGTATCGTTCGCGCAGCAATTGGTTGATATATGTTTCCCATCCTTTGACAATTTGTATTTCATCAAAGAAAAGTACTTTAATTGCTCTCTTTCCGATCTCCCTGTGAAGTCGCACAAGGTCTCCGGTTTCAAAACCGGAGAGACGTATATCATCGAAGTTGAGATATATGGCATCCTGATAATCCCGGCGAAGCAGCTGCAGAAGCAAGGTGCTTTTTCCACATCGACGTATTCCTGTTATTATGGTGGCAAACGAATCGGCAACAGGTATTTCGNNCTGCCGTATCATGTCCTTAACTGTAATATAAATAATCTTTCACTACAAAGATAAGATATCTTTCGATATGATGAAATAAATCTTTTACTGTGAATGAAAGAAACTTTGTCTTCCCGGTCACTGCTCTAGATTGTACAAGGTCAGGAAAGATTCAAGATTCAAAATTCAAAATTCAAAATTCAAAATTTCAAATTCAAAATTACAAATTAAAGATTCCTTTTTACGAACAACGAACAACAATCAATCGTGAAACGTGAAAAGTGAAAAGTG
>DNOQ01000472.1:0-3538 GCA_003501665.1 Bacteroidales bacterium
TTCGCCATATCGAGATAGAGCCTGTTGCCTGTTGTCCTGTAAAGTTTACAGAGAGCCAGTTCTATCTCTTCATGACCGGGTGCCTGATTAACAGGTTTACCATTATTATACTTTGGATCTCCGCCATCAAAAAATACTCGATTTATATGCCGGGCATTTTTTTGGGCGATCTTAAGCCATTTATCCTTGCCTGTTGCATTAAAATATGCAACTGCACCTTCGTAGAGATGCCCCATGTTGTAAAGTTCATGGCTGTGTACAACGCAGGAATAGGGTTTTTCACCCATTTCGCTTATTCTCGGATTACCGCAGGTGTGGTTTTCATATAAATAACCATCCTCTTCCTGAGCACCAGAAATTATATCGATTATTTTATCAAGCTGCCTCTCAAGTGAGGTGTCCGGATATATCATTAATGAATAAGCAGCACCTTCCATCACTTTATAGAGATCGGAAGTAATGAATCGATGGGGCCTTGGTTTTTCGGTGCTTTCGCCCCTCAGGAATTTGCCTGTCATTTCTAACCTGTTAACTGCCGGTTGTCCGTTTTTTAGAGATACAGGTATTGTGGTCTCTCTTTCTGTTATCATACGTGGTTGCCAGAAACTGTCCGTCAGTTTCACTTTATTGAACGGCAGTGGGATAATCTTATAATCCTTATTCTGTTCATCCCTTTTACAGGAAGATGACAGTATAATTATCAAAATTAAAAGGTATATGTTCTTTATGTGTATCATTATTAAATCATTATTGCGCAGGTTACTGCTTTCTGACTTTTGTTACCTGTAGTCAATCCACACTTTCATCATTCCGGGTTCTCTGTTATCCCAGGCAAAGTATGGAATGAATGTAAGTATATTGCCATTGAGATTTGTTTTGATCAGTTTCATTCCATAAAGTTTACCGGTACCTTCGAATAACTGAAAAGTATTTTTCTTGTTGAGGCTAAGGTTTTTTAAGTCTGAACCGGCATTATCTGCTTCCTCTGTACAATATACAAGAGGACCTCTCTGAATTGCCCTTTTGTCTTTATTTTCCTTTACAAGATCATTGTCTTTTATCAATCTGACAGGCATTTCCATGTTCAAAGTAACAATATCACCCTTATTCCAGAGTCTGTCGATTACCAGATAACCATCCTTTGTTGTTTTGTTCTTTAATTTTTTATTGTTGACTGAAACACTGAATGCATCACACCATCCGGGAATCCGCATTTTTAACCTGAAAATAAAAGGTGCATCGGGCATTATTTCAAGCTTTACCATGCCTTCCCATGGATAATTTGTTTGTTGTTGAAGCTTTACATCTATTCCTCCCAATGTTATATCCGTTTCATTACCGGCATACATATTTACACTAATTTCATTTTCCGATATAGTATAAATATAATTACCTGCAGAAGGGATAAATCTTGCGATATTACTTGGGCAGCAGGCGCAACCGAACCATCTTTGCCTGTGATGGTCACCATCCGATTCAAGCGGATTAACATAAAAAAACAGATCTCCGTCCAGGGATACACCCGACAGCACACCATTATAAAGGGACCGTTCCATTATATCTGCATATTTTGCGTCTCCTGAAAGCAGATTCATTCTGTTATTCCAGAAAACCATACCTATTGAGGCACAAGTTTCGCAATATGCCGTTTTGTTGGGCAGATCATAATCTTCAGTAAACCCTTCGTTTGACTTTGAGCTCCCTATTCCACCTGTTAAATACATATTACGGTGGACTACGTCTTCCCAAACCCTCTTTAATGCCTCTTCATATTCCGGTATGTGTCTGGCTCCCAAAACATCGGCCATACCTGAAAAAAGGTACATTGCCCTCACAGCATGCCCCTTAATGTCGGTTATTTCAGATACCGGAATGTCGTTCTGGATATTGACGTTGTATTTAAGATCAGTAAATTCACGTCCTCTTTCTTCCAGAAGCCAATGAGCCAGGTTCAGATATCTTTCTTTGCCTGTAACATGAAACAGCTTTACAAGAGCAAGTTCAATTTCTTCATGTCCTGGCACCCAGTGCTTTTTCCCCGGGCCAAATATTCTGTCGAGGTAATCAGCGAATTTTATTCCGACCTCAAGAAAGGTGGTTTTACCTGTAATCCTGTAATGTGCAATTGCAGCTTCAATCATATGTCCCCCACAATACATTTCATGCATTCCGATATCTGTCCAGCGCTTGTCAGGATGATTCAGGGTGTAATATGTGTTGATATAACCATCAGGTTGCTGGGATCTGGTAACAAGATCTATCCAGTAGTCAAGTAAATCCTCCAGTTCTTTGTCTCTTGTAATTGACAGAGCGTATGCCATTCCTTCCATGGCCTTATAAACATCAGAATCGTCAAAGTAGATCCCTTCGTGTGATCCCGTTTTCAAACCGGCAGCCTTTTCAAAATTGCTGATCCTTTTTGTGGAATCTCTCATCTGAGCTATACAGGTCAACAGTGTTTTATCGTAATATGCTTTTATTCTGGGAGTCCAAAAGCTGTCAGAAATTTTAACCCTGGAGAAATCTACCGATTCCGACTTGTTACTATAATTCTGTGACTCTGCAATTGTTGTCAGTGACAACCCAATGCAGATTATTACTGTTTTTATGAATATCTTCATAATATATCATTAAGATTCTTCAGTTAGACTGAAAGAGGCAGCTGTTCATTGTCAGAGCAACAGTTGCCTCATGTTTTTTTCAGATTCTACGGATTTCGCGGCAGAGTTACAGTCGGGAATTGTGCTATTCTGAGTGTAGTACAACCGTAGGGAATCAGAATTACTTCCTCGTCAAATCTTTCAGGTATTCTTGGAGGGCTCGACGGTGCTGGTATTTTACCGGCAGAACCTCTCTCAATTTGCCAGAATGGCAATCTTCTGGCCTTTATCTTTACACTTACGGGAGCATTCTCAAGATTCCATGGATTTTTGGGTATGTTGTCCTTGTATTCAATTTTCAGACTATTATTACTTATTTCTGTTGTTAAAATACCATAATTCCAGGGTGATTTGGGATATACCTCCCAATATGAATCAGGAAATTTTGAAGTTTTTACTTCGCGCCATTCTTCCTCTATTCGGAGAGCATACACTAACGGTCCTCGTTCAATTCCCAGTGAAGTTTCATACCAGTAACTGTAGCGGAATTCCATATTAAGTATAAGCTCCACAACGTCACCCTGATTCCATTCACGGTTAATGACCAAAATATTATTGACAGGATTTAAAGCGAATTCTTTGCCGTTTATTATAACAGAAGGACTCTTGCACCACAGAGGAATTCTTAAGTGAAGAGGAAATTTAATACTGCTCTCTGTCTTAAACGTAAACCTTATTTTTTCCTTAAAAGGATAATCTGTATCCTCGGTTATTGTGACTGTTTCGCCAGAAGCCACTTTTGCCGTTACCTCCGATGGCCCGTAAACAAGTGCTGCCAAACCGTTATCTGCAGTTGCATACCAGAGATTCTGAATGAATTTGGGCCAACCCTGGTGCATATTTGTAAGACAGCACGGATAACCGGTTGTTGTGCCAAA
>DNOQ01000472.1:3565-4181 GCA_003501665.1 Bacteroidales bacterium
AATGGGAAGTATGCTTTCAAAGCTGAACATCATTTCCACCGCTGAGCATAGTTCTGAACCCTGTGTCGGATCATTCCCATGGATCCTTTCATCGCCTCCATACATGCCATTTACAAATCCATGAACCTCTTTAAGAGAGGCGAGGCCTGCTTTTACAGCATCTAAATATTTTTTGTCAGGATGTTGCTGATAATAAATTACCGGAGCTTTGAGACCCTGGGCAATATTTACACAATGCTGATCGGGCATTGGATTTGTTTGTCTGAATACATTACCTGAATATACTGCCGTCCAGTCATAAGTTTGTTTGTGAATGGTTTCAGCCAGATTAAGAAGGAATTTTTCTTTGGTAATGTTGTATAACCAGTAAACTACTGCCAGATTATCAGCACCTCTGCGGTTACCCCAGAATGTCCAATGTCCCAGAGGATATTTTGGGAGGTTTTCATTCTGATATTTGAAATACCGAAGAAGAAGGTTTATTACTCTTTTATCCTGAGTTGCTGTATAATATTGCTGAAAAACTTTGAGCATTACCATTTTGGGCCACCAGTCCTCCCGGTTACCCTGCTGGGTTCCCGGAATGACTTTATATCCCTCCGGCAATGGTAAAGGA
>DNOQ01000513.1 GCA_003501665.1 Bacteroidales bacterium
AAAGGTGTTTATGAGCTTGATAAGGAGTTCTATAAAACCGGGGGAGGCATATTTGATGAGATGCCTCATTATGAGGAGATGTTTAAGAATATATAGAAGGGAGAATTAACCACGGAGTTACACGGGGTTACACAGAGTTTTCACTGAGTTAAAACAGTTTAACTCCGTGAATACTACATGTAACTCCGTGGTTAATAAATTCTTATTGTTCCCAGTCATCTGTCCGGAATGATGACGCCGGTATTCCTTCAATATTGAACAGGTCGCCGATAATAAAATCTTTAAAAGCATATCTGACAGCCACCGGTTCATTTACCACAGGCGAAAAGAGAGTTATTCCCGTTCCGGTAATAAATGCCTGAGCAGGGTAGAATCGTTTATTTGCTCCGGCAACTTCAAAGCATTTCAGTTCCTTGCCAAATGATGCAAGTCCGTTTGGTGCATTGTCGAATGTGAGTTTCACCTGGTTCCCTTCAACTTTCATTTCTTTCAGTACAGGTCCCTCGCATGCAAATCCTTTTTTTCCGTACGTTTTTACCAGGGCAAGATACGCGAGCCTGTCACCGGCTGCCTTCTTATTTGCCGGATGGATACAATCTTTTTCACCGGTGTCCATTATGCAGGCCATTCCAAAATTTGATATTGCGGTTGAAGCTTTGAGCTGTGCTTCACGGAGGAAAGCTGAATTTGCACCTGTGGGTCCGTAATCAAACGGAGCGATCTGAACGTAGTACATCGGAAAATCGCCGATACCCCACATTGCTCTCCAGTTAAGGGCAAGGCCAGGCATAAGCTTTTCATATTCTTTGTATTCATTCCTGTTCGACTCACCCTGGTACCAGATGGCCCCCCTTATTCCATAACCTGCTATCGGATTGATCATTGCATTATAAAGCACAGTTGGTATCTGAGGTGATAGTTTCTCCTGTTGAATATTTTTGTCGGGAAGCTTAACCCAGTCGAAATTTTTAAATCCGGCTTCGCTTATCCATGGCTCAATCCTTGTACCTCCCCAGCTGGTATTAATAAGCCCGACCGGAACATCAAGAACCTGATTAACCAACAGTCCGAAAAAATATGCCGTGGCACTGAATTCGCTCACATTCTCAGGTTCGCACAGTTTCCACGATCCGTTAAAATCATCCAGGGGTGTCAGACTTGTCACTTTAGGAACTATTATCAGCCTTATTTGAGGATTTGCGGATGAGGCAATGTATTCATTTGATCCTGTTATCGGCTGATTCCTGTAACCCTTCATTGGCATTTCCATATTTGACTGGCCGGAGCATACCCATACCTCACCGATCATTACGTTTCTGAGAACAATTGTTTTCCCTTCACTTATTGTTATCGTATACGGGCCGCCGGCAGCAGGGGTGCTTACCTTTACCTTCCATTTTCCATCCGAGCTTGCTCTTGCGGAGTAGGATCTCCTGTTCCATGAGGTGGTAATTCTCACCGTCGAATTTGAAGTTGCGGTTCCCCATATTGCCGCTTCGGTTTGCTGCTGCATTACCATATTATCGCCGAAAATAGCAGGAAGCTTCACTTCTGCCCTTCCTGATGCTGAAAGCGCAAAGAGAAGCAGAAACAGTGCACTGAAGTGATAAAAAGATTTTTTCATGGGTTTTGATATTGATAGTTCGTAAAAATATTAAAGAGAACGAAAATCAGGAATATTATTATTCAAGTAGTGTCTGGCTAAAATATAGATATTTATCATTCCTGCCGGGATGACAGACACCATCCTATTCTGGACAAAGAGAATTACTCCAACTATCTCTTTGCTTCAGTATCTATTATACTTTCTAACTTCTCCAGACGTGCTTTCAGATCATTGTTTTCAGCTTTCAGTTCTTTAATTGCATTTACCATTGCAACATTAACCGGATGCATATTGAAATCAAGATAGCCGTCTTTGCATTCATCAACAGCTTCGGGAAATATTTTCTGAACATCCTGGGCTATGAATCCGATTTGTTCCACATCCGGTGTTAGTTGTCTTGAATTCCCTTCCTTATAAGTAAACCTCACGGCCTGTAAATCAAGGATCTCTTTTAATCCTTTGTCATAATTGCCAACCAGATCTTTCAAACGAAGATCAGATAATACGCTCCAACTTCCTCCGTCTGTCTTAGCGGCAGTACCATTGACAACAAGTGTATACCCTGGAGCACCAGCTGTTCCTATGGTCACCGGATCGGCAAAATAGTTGTAAGTTGCGTCATGCCCCCAACTGAAATAGGTGCCATTATACCATAATGCTTCAGCTCCATTGCACCTCATGGCAATCCCTGAGGCAATACTGTTGTTCAGGTTTGCCGTGCCGGAAACATCCAGTTTGTAGACGGGATTCGTAGTTCCAATTCCCACATTGGCATTATTACCCAGAATAACTGTATTTGAGTTAGCAAGTATAACATCAGCGCCAATGGCCGTGCTGTTGGTTATGGTTCCGTTTGTATAACCTGTGTTGGCCCCGATAAAAGTGTTTCTTTCCCCCGTAAGGCTTTTATTACTAAAACTCCCGGAAAAATATCCAATCGCTGTGTTTTGATTTCCCTCTGTGGTTAACTGTAGCGCTCCGAATCCTTTTGCTGTGTTTCCATATCCGGTGGT
>DNOQ01000060.1 GCA_003501665.1 Bacteroidales bacterium
TTAATTTATTATACAGAAAATTAAAAAGAATTTTTATTTGATAAGGGCCTCCCGGTTAAAATTTATATTTATCTTAACAGATGCAAGTATCAATACTCAGACTATGAAAAGTAAAAAGACCAATGCAGGTTTAATCTGCATAATGATTGTTATTGTCATAATGGCTTCATGCAAAAACAAGACTGCTGCTCCCGTAAAGGATTTGGTAAAACCAAATTTTACATCCGACATAGAATCATTCAGGCAGTACACTTATCCTGAATGGTTCCGTGATGCCAAGTTCGGCATCTGGTCTCATTGGGGGCCGCAGGCAGTTCCCCGGCAGGGTGACTGGTATGCAAGAAAAATGTATGAATCGGACATACGTAACCGCCAGACAAACCAGCATA
Source organism: Bacteroidales bacterium (assembly GCA_003501665.1). Lineage (GTDB taxonomy): Bacteria > Bacteroidota > Bacteroidia > Bacteroidales > VadinHA17 > LD21. The sequence continues at coordinate 390 of DNOQ01000060.1, forward strand.
CGGGTAAGACAAGCAGGGAATATCTTTATCATGTCGAACATTACGGACACCCTTCAAAATTCGGATATAAAGATATCATACCTCTCTGGAAAGCAGAGCGATGGGATCCGGAGAAGCTGATGGCACTTTACAAAAGAGTAGGAGCAAAATATTTCGTAAGTATGGCTACTCACCATGATAATTTTTTTCTGTGGGATTCAAAGATTCNNGCAGGCTGCAAAAAAGGAAGGACTCAGATTTGGAGTTTCCGAGCACCTCGGTGCAAGTTATACCTGGTTCCAGCCAAGTCATGGCTCAGATAACAAAGGTCCGATGAGGGGTGTTCCCTATGACGGGTCAAATCCTGACTACCAGGATCTTTATCACCCCAAAACAGCGCCGGATGATTTTGCCTGGTATACCAAAGACTCTCTGAATCAGCAGAACTGGCTTGCCTGTATAACTGAACTGATCGATTTGTATAAACCGGACCTGCTTTATACAGACGGGGAACTGCCTTTCGGTGAAGTGGGACGGACAATGCTTGCTCATTTATATAACCAGGATATCGTCAAAAATCAGGGCAGTCTGGAAGCCGTTTATACTTGTAAACATCTTGTTTCTGAAGGCAGATGGGTACGGGATATAGAACGGGGTGCAATGGATTCGATAAGTGTTGATCCGTGGCAGACAGATACATCAATAGGTGACTGGTATTACAGGACGGGACAGAAGTACATGACAGGCACTGAGGTGATACAGATGCTTGTCGATATTGTGAGCAAGAACGGGAACCTGCTTCTTAATGTGGTTCAGACCCCTGAAGGGGATCTCGAACAGGATGTTCTCGATATTCTTGAGGAGATTGCCGCCTGGATAACGGTAAACGGTGAAGGTATTTATGGTACCCGTCCATGGATAGTATATGGTGAAGGTCCATCGATGAATAAACAGGAGAAGGGACGTTTCGGAGGCGTTAAAGATGTAAGAACCTATGCACCTGAAGATATCCGCTTCACAATAAAGGAAAACATACTGTATACATTCTGCATGGAAAGACCTGTAGCTGATATCAGGATCACATCACTGGGAAAAAGTTCATCACTTGCCGGAAGAAAAATAAAATCAGTCTCAATGTGCGGAGGAGAGGATAAGATCAGATGGAAACAGCTTGATGAAGCCCTTGTAATTTCTTTACCGGCTGACCTGCCTCAATGGAAGGTAACCGGATTTAAAATTGAATTCCGGAAATGACAGGGTTTTATGATGAAGTCAGGTTCTGATATTATGAGGAAAACTGTTCATGCTTTCGTTCAGGTCTGCCTGATCCTTATTATCGCTGAAGGATTGCTAAACGCCCAGAAAAAAGGAGAAATGGAAAAGCCGGAAATGATGTACGGCGATGTCTCCCGGACCGGCTCTCCCTTTTCAAAAGATCCTCATGTCATTTACTTTGGAGGAAGATACCTGATGTATTATTCAATTCCACCTTACAGTGATAAATCCAATCCGGTGCAGGGCTGGGGAATTGGCATTGCCGAAAGTACTGATCTTGTTAACTGGAGGAAAACAGGTGAGATAAACCCTTCAACCGGATATGAGAGCAAGGGATTATGCGCCCCGTGTGCTCTTGTGACAGACCGCAAAGTCAATCTTTTTTACCAGACCTACGGTAACGGACGCAATGACGCAATCTGCCATGCTTATTCGGATGACGGAATTAACTTCACCCGGAATGCAGACAATCCGGTCTTCAGTCCCGGTGGTAAATGGAATTGCGGGAGGGCCATAGATGCCGAGGTGATCTCTTTCAGGGGTAAATATTACCTTTATTACGCTACACGCGACCCTGATTACAAAATTCAGATGCAGGGCGTGGCAATTGCCCCTGCAAAGAGCGGTTTCGGCAGAGGAGAATGGAAGAACCTGTCTTCCGACGGACCGATATTGAAACCTGAACTTCCATGGGAGAAGGATTGCGTGGAAGGAGCTTCGGTGATCAGGAAAGGAAGGAAGCTGTTTATGTTTTATGCGGGAGCATATAACAATGCTCCTCAGCAAATAGGAGTTGCCGTAAGCAAAGATGCCGTTACCTGGAAGAGATTATCAGCAGAGCCCTTCCTGGCAAACGGCAAACCAGGGGAATGGAATTCCAGTGAATCGGGGCACCCACATATCTTCCGTGACAGGAACAGAAAAACTTACCTCTTCTTCCAGGGTAACAACGATATGGGAAAAACCTGGTTTATTTCTAAGATCGCAGTTAGATGGAAGAAATCTGGACCATATCTTCAGGTTATACACTGATAAGATAGTCAATCCCTGATATTATTACTTTTTATCGGCTGAGATCTGGGTTTCGTTAATCAGTTTCAGCGCCTCATTAATAAATATCTCACCGGTCATCTCACCAAGAGATGTACGGGTAATATAGTCATATCTTTTAAAGCTGTCGAAATCGACTTTCGTGAGGATATAGCCGAATGCATCATTCGTAAGACCGAAAAGGAATGGATGAATTGAATTAATTTTCCTTTTCAGATAATACCCTATGTT